>JBBRUG010000085.1:0-18801 GCA_038247995.1 Chloroflexales bacterium
CCATTGTTCGTCGGGCGCTCATCAGCGCGACAAGACAACGTTCACGATCGGACAGGATCTGCCTACGTACAGCGCACGCTCCACCGGAAGCGGTGTAACGAACGACCGTGCATGGGCCGAAAAAAATTGCTTACTCAAAGGGAATATGCGTAACTCGCTTATGCATGATACCCGTTAGGGCATATTCTGTCAAAACGCCGGGAGTGACAGATCTGTCACACCCGGCGTCGCTAGGCGATGCGAGCCTACGGCTCGCGATATGCGCATAGTGTTCTAGTCGTGGGAGGTGTCCCAGCTCTCCGGCGTGCGCCAGAGGCTCGACAAAATCAGGTCGCGCATTGAGAGCATTTCCTTGGGCAAGCGATCGTAGAGCTTGATGAAGAGTTCTTCGTGGAGCAGGATCTCTTGCTGCCAATCTTTCACATCAACCGACATGATCTTGTTGAACTGCTCGCGGCTGAAGTTCAAGCCACGCCAGTCGAGGTCGTCGTAGCGCGGCACCCAGCCGATCGTGCTCTCGACGCTGATCGCCTCGCCGTGCGCCCGTTGCACGATCCACTTCAGTACGCGCATGTTCTCGCCGAAGCCCGGCCAGACGAACTTGCCATCGGCATCCTTGCGGAACCAGTTCACACTGAAGATCCGCGGCGGGTTATAGATCATACGCCCGAACTGGAGCCAATGGTTGAAGTAATCGGCCATGTGGTAGCCGGCAAAAGGCAGCATCGCGAACGGATCGCGGCGTACCACACCCTGCTGGCCAAACGCGGCAGCGGTCGTCTCCGAGCCCATTGTCGCGGCAAGGTAGACGCCATAGTTCCAGTTGAACGCCTGATACACCAGGGGCACCGTGCTGCTGCGCCGCCCGCCGAAGATGAAGGCCTGGATCGGCACGCCGGTCGGGTCGTCCCACGCCGGATCGAGCACCGGGTTGTTGACCGCCGGAGCCGTGAAGCGTGCATTGGGATGAGCCGCCTTACGCCCGCTGTCCGGCGTCCACTCCTGACCGGTCCAGTCGATCAGGTGATCTGGCGCCGCTTTGGTCATGCCCTCCCACCAGACATCGCCGTCATCGGTCAGGCCGACATTGGTAAAGATGGTATCCTTCGCGCAGCTCTCCATGGCGCTCGAGTTCGTCTCGTACGACGTACCGGGCGCAACGCCGAAGTAGCCCGACTCGGGGTTGATTGCATACAACCTGCCGTCGGCGCCGGGTTTGATCCAGGCAATATCGTCGCCGATCGTCGTCACTTCCCAACCATCTTCCTGGAAGGCCTTGGGCGGGGCAAGCATGGCAAAGTTTGTTTTGCCGCAGGCCGAAGGGAACGCAGCGGCAATATACGACTTGCGGCCGCCCGGCTCCTTCACGCCGAGAATAAGCATATGCTCGGCGAGCCAACCCTCCTGGCGGGCCATCACCGAGGCGATCCGCAGCGCGAGACACTTCTTGCCGAGTAGGGCGTTGCCGCCGTAGCCCGAGCCATACGACCAGATCGAGCGCTCTTCAGGAAAATGAACGATATACTTTGTCGTCGAGTTGCATGGCCAAGCGACATCTGCCTGATCCGGCTCCAGCGGCGCGCCGACAGTGTGCATACAGGGGATGAAATCGCCGTTCTCACCCAACACGTCATAGACAGCCTTGCCCATGCGCGTCATCAATTTCATGTTGACTGCAACATAAGGTGAATCGGTGAGTTCAACCCCAATCTGCGCGATTGGTGAGCCAAGCGGCCCCATGCTGAACGGGATCACGTACATTGTGCGCCCCCGCATACAGCCGGTGAAGAGACCGTTAAGCAGCTCCTTCATCTCTTTGGGCGCCATCCAGTTATTGGTGGGGCCGGCGTCGTTCTTTGCAACGGAGCAGATGAAGGTGCGATCCTCGACGCGTGCGACGTCGCTGGGATCCGAACGAGCAAGAAAGCTGTCCGGACGCTTCTCGGGGTTCAGGCGAATAAATGTGCCGGCCTCGACCATTTGGTTGCAGAGTGTGTTATATTCTTCCTCCGAACCATCACAAAAGTGTACCGCATCGGGCTGACACGTCGCTACCATCTCTTCAACCCAGTCACGGAAACGGGCGTGTTGGATGTACACTGGGAACTGCATCTTGTTCCTCCCCATTTGTCTGTACGCACAAAGGCGTCTCTGGCTTGTGCCGCTGTCTGACGCCTTTTATCATAGCATACCCGCCTGAGCATAGCGTGCCCAGGCAATAACCCTCGTGAAACATGTCGCAACAAATTATGCTATACTGACGCGGCTTTCGGAACACTGAGCCGAGCAACTGCGGCACTGTTGCACTGAGCCGTTTTGAGGCCGGCAATACCGCTTACACGGCCTACGCTGAGCCGAACAGCTGCGGCACTGTTGCACTGAGCCGTTTTGAGGCCAGCAATACCGCTTACACGGCCTACGCTGAGCCGAGCAACTGCGGCACTGTTGCACTGAGCCGTTTTGAGGCCCAGCAATACCGCTTACACGGCCTACGTTGAACCGAACAGCTGCGGCACTGTTGCACTGAGCCGTTTTATCGTAAGGGCGTGATCACGGCCCCAGGCGTGAAAGCGCGTGTACATACGCTGAAATCCGAGATGGAGAAGGAGTCTGTTGTGGAGATCGCTCTCTATATTGCAGTGTTGATTGTGAGCGTGGTTTTGATCGCGCTGGTGGTCATTCAGTCGCGCAGCGCCGGCATGGCCAACCGCGACACCAGTTCAGTCCAGCGCACGCGGCGCGGTCTTGAGCGCACGATGCACCAGGCAACGATTGTGCTTTCGATCGTGTTTTTGCTCCTCGCCTTGATCACCAGCCTGCCCATTTTCGGCAGCGCGATCTAGCGCATGGCGCGACGCATCCGTTGGCAGTTGATTATCGCTGCGATCAGTACTCTGCTCGTCGCCGGCATGCTCGGGCGCCTTGCGCTGCGCACATCAAGCATCGCAAACCCATTGGCCGGCGGCACGTATGTCGAAGCCCTCGTTGGGGCGCCGATCCAACCAATCCCGCTGTTGAACGATCCGCTCACCGACCCAAGCGGCAAGGCCCTCGGCGCACTGCTCTTTGATGGTCTGGTACAGATCGGCGTCGATGGCCTCGTCGAACCCGGCCTCGCGACTTACACGGTCGATCCGAGTGGCGAGATTTACACCTTCAGCTTACGCCGCAATGCCGTCTGGCACGACGGCGTCCCCGTCACCGCCGACGATGTCGTTTTCACCCTGCGCACGCTCCAAATCCTCGACCAACCCGGCGACCCAGGCCTGGCCCAACTCTGGCAGGATGTCCTCGTCGATCGCATCGATGCGTATACCGTACGTGCTACACTCACCCGACCGTTTGCGCCGTTCCTCAGCCTCGCGCGCGTGCCGATCCTGCCTGCCCATTTGCTCAGCGGGGTCGCTCCCGAAAACTGGGCCAGCACCCCCTTTGCCGACGACCTGATCGGCACCGGCCCCTTTCAACTCGTCGAACTGCGCGAAGACAGTGTTCTGCTTGAGGCCAACCCACAGTACTTCGACGGTCGTCCGTACATCAACCAGGTTGAATTGCGCTTCTTCAGCGCCCCTGAAGCCGCCGCCGCCGCCCTCAGTCGCGGCGATGTGACGGCCTTCGGCGACCAGGGCGGGAGCGTGCTGGGCGGATTTAATTTGCCCGCCACATTGAACGCAACCAGCACGCCGCTCGATGCTTATGTTACGCTCAGCTTCAATCTCGACCGTGCGCCGCTCGATGAATTGCCCCTGCGCCGCGCCCTCGCGCATGCGCTCAACAAAGACGCCTTGATCGAAGGCGCCCTCGACGGCCTGGGCAGTCGGCTCGATACACCAATCCTCCCCGGCTGGTGGGCCGCCGATCCTTCGGTAGAGTGGTATGCCGCCGATGCCGAACGTGCGCTGCAGATCCTCAACGAACTTGGCTTCGACGAGGGGATCGGCGGCGTACGCCAGCGCGAAGGCCGCCCACTCGCGCTCGAACTGCTCGTCGATGGCGAGCCGCGCCGGCTTGCTGCCGCCAATGCAATCGCCGCCCAATGGGGCGCTATCGGCGTTGGCGTGCAAGTGCAACAACTCGGCGCCGCCGAACTGCGCGCCCGGCTCGAACAGCGCGACTTCGACGCGGCGCTGCATAGTTGGGTGCGCCTCGGCTCCGACCCCGACCCGTTTGCGCTCTGGCATTCCAGCCAGGCCGATCAGGGCTTGAACTATGCCGGGCTGCGCGATCCACAGATCGACGAACTGCTCGACGCCGGCCGCGAACAAACCGACATCGCCGACCGTGCCGCCGAGTATGCTGCATTCCAGCAGCGCTGGGTTGAACTCATCCCCGGCATTACCCTTTACCAGCCGCTATATATTTTCGCCTTCGACGCTGAACTCGGCGGAATTGAGCAAGATCCAACGCAGGGTGGGCCGGTAATCCTCTTTGGCGCCGAAGACCGCTACCGCACCATTACGCGCTGGTTTACCGACAGCTACCGCGAGATCCAGGGCGATTTACGCTAATTCAGCTTGCTGAAAGTCGGTCGTCGGTCGTCGGTCGTCGGTCATCGGTCATCGGTCGTCGGTCGTCGGTCGTCGGTCGTCGGTCGTCGGTCGTCGGTCGTCGGTCGTCGTTTCAAATGGTACGCCACAATGCTGCTCAACCACATTCATCACGGCGATTGTATCGAGATCCTCGCTGAAATGCCTGAGCAGAGCGTCGATCTGATTTTTGCCGACCCGCCCTATAACCTCCAGTTGCGGCAGGAATTACGCCGGCCCAACCAGAGCCTGGTCGATGCTGTTGACGATGAATGGGATCAGTTCGCCGATTTTGCCGCGTACGACGCCTTTAGTCGGGCTTGGCTCACCGCGTGTCGCCGCGTACTGAAAGATACGGGCACGATCTGGGTGATCGGCAGCTACCATAACATTTACCGCGTGGGTGCCCTGATGCAGGATCTCGGCTTCTGGATGCTCAACGACGTGGTCTGGACGAAGAGCAACCCGATGCCCAACTTTCGGGGCGTGCGCTTCACCAATGCCCACGAAACCCTGCTCTGGTGCCTGAAAAACCGCGCTCAGCGCCGCTACACCTTCAACTACCACGCCATGAAGCAACTCAACGACGCCAAGCAGATGCGCAGCGATTGGGAATTACCGCTCGCCACCGGCCACGAGCGGCTGAAGCTGAATGGCGCCAAGCTGCATGCCACGCAGAAGCCCGAGGCGCTACTCTACCGCGTGATTCTGGCCGCCAGCAATCCCGGCGACGTCGTACTCGACCCGTTCTTCGGCACCGGCACGACCGGCGCAGTGGCCAAACGCCTGGGCCGGCAGTATGTCGGTATCGAGCGCGAAGCAGCCTATGTCACGGCGGCGCGGGAACGTATCGCCGCCATACCAGCCGCCAGCGCCGACGAGCAGGCACTGGGGCGGATTCCCACCCGCCGCGATGCGCCACGCGTGGCCTTTGCAACCCTGCTGGAACGCGGTTTGTTGCTTCCCGGCCAGCAATTATTCTTTCGTGGTAAGCTGAGCATCGCCGCGACGGTTCTTGCCGACGGCACCCTGCGCGCCGCCGACGGCGTACGCGGCTCGATCCATCGCATTGGCGCTCATGTTGGCAATACACCGGCCTGCAACGGCTGGGATGCATGGTACTACGCGGGCGCCGACGGCACTTTCGGGCCAATCGACGCCCTACGCGAACAGGTGCGGGCTATGGACGCAGCTTGACGCAGCGATCGGATTTAATCCGCGTCCTCAAGCATAATCGTTACGCCTGTGCCGCCCGTTATGCTGCCGCCGATCATAATCTGTAGCGTGCGCCCCGGTCGCGCGGCCTGTAGCATAGTGATACTTTCGTCTTGCTGGAGCGGCGTTACCGTATAACCCTCAGCGCTCAGGCGCTCGGTGTAGAACGCCGCTACTTCGGCGGCGGCCACGTCGGTGGCATACACGATCCCCTCTGCGGTGATTACCTGATCGCGCGCGTCCTCCAGGAGCGGAATATCGGCCGAGGCGAGCGTGTCGGGCGTGCCGCAGAACGCCGGCAGGTCGATCACAGCCACTTGATCAATTTCCAGGTTGTAGCTGAAGAGTGTCTCCAGGCCATTGCCTGCCGTCGCATTGGGATCGGCGATAGTGCTTTTGCTCTCGGCCTTCACGAGGTAACCTTCAGGTGCCACCCAGAAGTCGCCGTTGACCGTAATGCCGCTCTGATCCTCCGTAACCCGGTAGTGGTCGGTTGTAATGCCGTTCACCGTTTCGCCCTGCGCCACCAGTTCGGGCGTACCGACGGCGGCAAAGATGATTCCCATGGTCATCGTCGTGCGCGCCATACCAACCGTCATTTCCAGCATCTCATTATCGATGACCGTCGTTTCACAACGCTGATCGTCCGCCCCGTCACGAATCTGATAGAGCGCGCCGTCGCGGATCTGCGTTTCGTTGGGCGGGCTGTTTGGGTCGCTGCTCACTACCGTGCGGATGGTCAGCGGACTGTTGATCCGCTCCTCAACATAGGTCGAAGCATTCTCGGTAATAGTGCCGTCCGAACGCACGATCTGCGTGCTGGTTGTGCTGATTCGATAGCTCTGCAACTGATCGAGGATCGTCGCGCTGCGCTCAAAATCGATCGCGTCGCCGATCACATCCTGCGGATCGCGGTCGCCGGCGGGCGCTACCGGGTCAGCCAGTGGTTCAGCCGGCGCTTCCTCAGCTGCAGAGACAGGTTCACCGGAAGCGGATGGTTCGGCAGCGGCGGGCGGTTCGCCGGCAGCGGATGGCGTAGCAGAGCGGCCGCCACAGGCGGTCAGGGCGAGGATCGTGAGGAGCGTGATCAAGAAAGACGTAAGCTTCGACATTGGATTCCGATACTCCTGGGCTACGATGAACAGATAACGCCGACGGCCAGCATAGTTCGGCTGCGTGAGTCGAACGTGAGTCGTCCGTGAGATCGGGCCCGAAAGTACCCAAAACCCGTTCAGCATTCTGGTACAATGCAGCCGAGCGCCAACCACGACTGCATGCATGACCCACCTCAAGATTACCCTACTTGGCCCTTTTCGCATCGAGCGCGACGGTACGCTCCTCGTCGAAGGAACCGCCGGAAAGCCTTGGGCGCTGCTGGCCTACCTGGTTGCCGAAGCGGAACGCCCGCACGCCCGTGAGCGATTGGCGGCGCTATTCTGGCCCGATCAGCCGGAGCAGAATGCCCGCCAGAATTTGCGCTGGGCGCTGGCCCGGCTCCGCCGCGCGATCGGCGATGCGGAAGCCGACCCGTCTTTCTTGCTGATCAGTCGTGACCAGTTGCAGTTCAACAGCGCCAGTAGTTGCAGTGTCGATCTCTGGGAACTCCAGGCCGGCATCACTGCCGAGGACGACCTGCCGACTCTGAGCACCGCCGTCGAGCGTTACCGTGGTGAACTGCTGGCCGACTCGGGCATTTCTGAGAGCGATCTATTTGAGAATTGGCTGGCCGCGCAGCGCATCCGGCTGCAACGCCAGGTGATCGCCGCGCTGGCGCGCCTAGTTGCCGCTGCTGAGCAGAATAGCGACGCCATGTGTCTGGAGGGATACGCCCAGCGCTGGCTGGCGATTGAACCCTGGGCCGAGCCGGCGTATCGGGCGCTCAAGCGCGCATAGCTCTGGCAAGGCCAGCGCAGCGCCGCGATCAAGCACTATGAATACTGCCGCCAGCGGCTCGCCGACGATCTCGGCATCGAGCCGGAGCCGGACACGATTGCGCTGTACACGCAATTGCGCACAGAACAGAGCGTAAGCGCCGACGCCGCTCCCCCGGCAGTTACGGCGCCCGCGCTCCCAGCGCCGGATCGCAACCGCCAGCGCATGATCGAGCGGGTCGAGCGTTTCTGGATCGTGGGCGTGCTTGAACCAACCCTCGCCAACAATCTGCCCCTCGAGGTGCCGTTTCAGGTCTATGCCGGCCCATTCCACCCCGCCCAACCGGGCGAACTCCAGCCGATTACTTCGATTACAGCCGCATTCGACCGTTTCGACGGCGACTTGCTCATTCGTGGCGCAGCCGGCGCCGGCAAAACAACGTTGCTGATCCAATTGGCACAGGTGCTGCTCCAACGTGCGGCGAACGATCCCCAGCATCCGATCCCGGTTATCTTTAATCTAGCCTTCTGGGAAGCGCGCCACCACGATCTCGCCCAATGGCTCGTTGAAGAACTGCACCTGCGCTATCAAGTACCCATTGCCCTCGGACGAGCCTGGATTGTCGCCGATCAGATTACGCCGCTGCTGGATGGCCTCGACGAAGTGACACCGGATCTACGCCGGGCATGTATTACAGCGCTGGTACAGTTCCGCACCGCGCATTGGCCAGGTGCGCTGGTGGTCTGTTGCCGCGACAGCATCACGCTTGATCCGCTGACGCTGAACGGGATCGTTGAGCTTCAGCCGCTTGATCGCCGCCAACTTGAACAACTGCTCGCCGTTGCCGACCACAACAACCCATTGCAAGCACTGCTCAACGCCGACCCGGCCTGGCAAACAATGAGCGCAACTCCGCTTGGGCTGAGCCTGTTGAGCAAAGCAGCGCGCGACCCAGCGCTGATTGCGCTCCACCCGCAGGAGCGCACCGAAGCCGCCCAGCGCCAGATCTTCGCCAGTTATGTCGAGCAGATACTCGCCCGGCACACCGATTCCGGCCAGGCCGATCCGGCCGTCTATCGCCGCTGGCTCACCTGGCTGGCCCGCGGCATGCAGCAGCACCACACGACTATCTTCCAGATCGAGGCGCTGCAACCCGGCTGGTTACCGCATCTGTGGCAGCGCCGCCTGTTCGCCGCCGGAGAACCATTGGCGCTGGGCATTTTTCTCGGCGTGGTGGCCGGCATCGACGAAGGATTGCGGCTCAGCTTCGACGGTACGCCCGGCGGGTTAACACGAGGGTTGATCACCGGCGTGGCGGTGGGCAGTGGGCTAGGCGGGCTAGGCGGAATCGGGGCAGCTAGCGCCGTTGGCAGGCGCCCGCCGGTGAATAGCCGGCTCGGGCGAGCTGTGCTCGTGAGCAGCCTGGCCGCCGGGATTTACGGCATCACTACCGGGTTATTGTTCAACCCGCTGCTCGGGTTGGGCGTGGGGCTGGCGGTCGGATTAGCGTTCCTGGTCACGATCGCCTTGCTTGGCCGGGCGCAAACGATCACCCCGATCGAGCGCTTCAGTTGGTCGGCCACGAAAGCGATCCGGCGCGCACCGCTTGGCTTACTGGCCGGCGGCATTGTCGGGGTGGTCTTCGGCATACTCGATGGGCCGGTGAGCGGCGGCGCCGTCGGACTGGCTATGAGCGTTGTCGTCAGCGTAGTGCTCGGCTTAACCAGCGTCGTCTTCGACGAGCAAACCCATCCCAATGAAGGTATTCGGCGTTCGGCCCGCACAGCGGTACGCGCCGGCCTGATCATCGGCGGGTTGGTGGGGCTAACGTTTGCGCTCGCGGTAGGTTTAAGCACGGGCATCAGCGATGCGATGGCGGCGGAGCGCTTGATCTATGGTCAGGACAATATCGCCATGGTCGGGCTGCTCAACGGCCTGGGGCCGGGGTTGTTGGGCGCCGCAATCGGGCTGATCGCCTTTGGCGGCCTCGCCGTCGCCCAGCACGGTCTTCTCCGTTACCTGCTCTGGCGGGGCGGCGACGCGCCGCTCAACCTGGCCGCCTTCCTCGACGACGCCGTACAGCTCCAACTCTTACGCCGGATCGGCGGAGGCTATATCTTCATGCATCGCTTGCTACTCGAGTATTGTGCCGAAGCTGAAGCGGAGACGCCATGAGTGATCGCTACCCAATCCCCGCCGGCGCAGCGCGCACGGAAACGCTGGCGCTGAACTCGCGCTTCATCGCCAGCGCCGAGCATACGCCGAGCGTTGAGGAAGCTAAGGCGTTTATTGCGGCGGTGCGGGCCGAGTTTCCCGACGCGAGTCATCATTGCGTCGCTTATCTTGTCGGCCATGGCGCCAGCGTCACGGCGGGCATGAGCGATGACGGCGAACCGAGCGGCACAGCCGGCCGGCCAATGCTGGCCGTGCTCCGCGGATCGGGGTTGGGCGATGTAACGATTGTCGTCACGCGCTATTTTGGGGGCACTCTGCTCGGCACCGGCGGCCTGGTGCGCGCCTATAGCGATGCCGTACGGGCGGTGCTGGACGTATTGCCGCGCACCGAGCACGTCGAAATGCGTACAGTGCAGGTTCAAGTGAGCTACGCCGCCTACGCTGCGGTACGCCGGGTGCTGGAAGAACACAACGCCCTGATCGACGCCGAAGTGTTCGCCGAAGCGGTCGAAATCAACGCGCGCCTACCGCTTGAAGACCTGGCCACAGCCGGCGCAGCACTCGCCGAGCAGAGCGCGGGGCAGGCCATCCTGAACGTGCTATAATTTACGCCGATGTACGCAATTCACCCGGTAACCGTTCACTTCCCGATCGCCCTGCTGCTGGTCAGTAGCCTTTTTACCCTGTTGGCGCTCCGTCGCCCGGCAGGCGGTTGGGAAACGAGCGCCTACCATTGCCTGCTTGTCGGTTGGCTGGCCGGGGTGGTTGCGGTGCTGAGCGGCACCTGGGACGCTGTGCGCCAGCTCACCGGCCCCGACGCAATCCGCGACAACACGCTGATCACCTGGGTGAATATCCACGCCTTCAGCAATCTTGCGTCGCTTGCCGTCTATGGCCAGGCGCTCTTGCAACGGCGGCGCAACCCGGCGCTGCTCGCCGACCCTACGGCGCGCGCCGGCTATCTGCGCCTGCATCTCATCGGCGCGGTGCTGTTGCTTGGCGGCGGCTGGATCGGCGGCTATCTGGTGTATCAACTCGGGTTAGGTGTGCGGGCGGGTTCGTGACAGAGTAACAGGGTGACCAAGTGACAGGGTGACCAGGTGGAACTGTCAGACTGTCAGACTGTCAGACTGTTAGACTGAAAAGATAAGGGAGTGAATACATGCTCGGCGCGTTGATGTATGCCATGATCTATGTGCCCCTGTATCTACTGCGGGCAATCCGCTGGTGGCGCTGGTCGATTGAGGGATTGGAGCGCTTACCGCCACGCGAGTCCGGGGGCATGATCATCGCGATGAATCATATCAACTGGATCGACATCCCAGTGGTTGGCGCGCTATTGCCCTTCGCGTATCGGCTTTCGTGGCTGGGCAAGAGCGAACTGTTTAAAAACCCGATCGCAAGTTGGTGGCTTCACGAGATGAAAGTGATCCCGATCAAGCGCGGTCGGCGCGATCTGGCCGCACTCGATGCCTCGGTGGATGCGCTGCGCACCGGAGCGATCCTCTTGATTTTCCCCGAAGGCCATCGCAGCGGCGACGGCGTGCTGCTGCCGGGGCGTGGCGGTGCGATCCGCCTGGCAATGCAGTCGGGGGTACCGATTGTGCCGATTGCAGTAACCGGCACCGAACATGGTCTGCGCGGCAGCGTGTTGCGTAAACCCGTCCACTTACAGGTTGGCGAACCGCTGATCATTCCGCCCACGCCCGATGGCAAGATCCCGCCGGATCTGATGGATCGGCTAACGCTGATGATGATGCAGCGCATTGCGGCAATGCTTCCCGCCGAGCAACGTGGGCCGTATCAACTTACAGACGGTTCATAGACCTGACAGGGATCCGAGATTACGGGATTGGTTCGAGAAACACAACCCCTTCCAGCGAACGCTCGGCACTCCAGCCAGTGCCGGCAGCGCCGGCGATTTGCCACCAAACATACCCCTCAGCCTCCACCGGGCCTGCGAGCAGTTCAACCTCGCTACCTTCAGGAATGCGCGCCACAATCCGCGTCGTCAGACCAGGCGCCTCACGCGCGCGCAGGGGCGCCCCACTGAGGTTTGCCACCCGCGCCCGCCCGCCAATCGTGAGTACCGGCGGCGCATCAGGCGCTTCCGCAACAACCACCGGGACAGCAGTGGGCAGCGGCGTAGGACGCGCCGTAGGGCTGCTGGATGCCACGGTCGGTTCGGCGAGTGGCGCAGCCACATCGGCCTGAGCGCGCCCAAACAGCAACCAGAGCAACCCTAACGTCAGTAGGGCTACCCCAACGAGCCCAAATAGCAGGGGTGCGCGTTGCGGCGGCGCACCTGCCACCGGGCTCCGCCGCAACTGACGCCGCGCTTCATCATAGCCCTTGCGGTAATAGAAGTAGTGCTGATAGTAAAAGGGATTGAGATCATCACGCTCGGCATCCTGCGCACCGAGATCGTACATTTCGCTGTTACTCGGCATTAGGCCAGCGCCAAATCTTCGCGACCGATCTCGCGCAACATCTTTGGATACATCGCATAGACCGGCTCGACGGCGGGCAACAACTTAAGAATCTTCGGGATGGGGCCTTTGGCAATGATTTGTCGGCGCGTAAGGGCCGCCATCAAGTTGATCTTACCGTGCCAGAACTGGTGCGCCACATCCGCCTTCATCGACATTGTGATATCGGGCTTGAAACCGTGCTCATCGCCCCAGAAGACATCCAGGTAGGCATTGGGTTGTGTCGGCGGTTTGGAAGCATTAATCGTCACCACGCCCTGCGGATCGTCGTAGCGGAACTGAATGATCAGCTTGCCGTCACAGATCTTCGGCGCAACCCGTGCATCACGCTTGACCCGATCATACAATTCGCCCAGGATTTGGCGTAGTTCAGCCTCATCTTTGAAGTAGCCCATAACCCTTCTCCTTAACCATTCGACACCGCAGGCCCGAACGGCCATAAGCGGCGCCGGGAGCGTTTTACCCGCAACATAAACCTACGTGCATTCGTGCGTCTGTGTAAATGCGATTATACGGGCGAATGAGCGGACGCGTCAAGCACAGATGACGCAACGCGTTAAACATCCATGCCTAACCGACCAGCACGGTTGCGCAGGCCATTCAGCCACGCTGCACCCAGCATCGGGCGTTTGCCGGCCGGCTGAACTTCGCGTAATTCCAGCGCACCCGAGCCGGTAGCGATCAGCGGGTTGCCCGCCGCACTCTGACCAACAAGCGTGCCCACCGGCGCCCCGCCCAACCAATCGGCGTCAACCGCTGTATCGAGTAGACGCAACCCCAACCCTTGCCACATGGTGAACGCCCCCGGCCAGGGCGCATATGCGCGCGGCATGCGCTCGATCACCAGGGCCGGCAGGTTCCAATCGACAATGCCGTCTTCTTTTTTCAGCAGGCGCGTAATGGTTGCCTGCGCGTGATCCTGTTCGTGGGGCCCAACCTGGCCGGCGGCGTACAAGGGCAACACCTCGACAAGCAGCTTTGCGCCGAGGGCGAACAGTTCGTCGGTCAGCCGATCGGCGCGTGCGTCGGTGGACAACGGCACGCGCACCTGGGCCAGCAGCGGGCCGCTGTCCATACCGGGATCAAGGCGCATCACCGTTACGCCCGTTTCGCTATCGCCGGCCATAATCGCCCCGGCGACCGGCGTTGGCCCGCGATGCAGCGGCAGCAGCGACGGATGAATATTCAAGTAGCCCAGCGGCGGAATCGATAGTACATTCCGGCGCAAGATCTCGCCATAGGCGGCGACAACGCCCACCTCAGGCTGTAACGCGGCCAGCGCAGCAACCACTTCCGGATCGCGCAATGTGGTCGGCTGCAACACCGGCAAACCCAACCGCTCGGCAGCCACCTTCACCGGCGGTGGAATGGGGGCGGCGCTCCGCTTCACCGGGCGATCCGGCTGCGTCACCACACCGACAATCGTATGGCCGGCAGCCGCCAACGCCTCCAGCGGAAGCGCCGCAAACGCCGGACTGCCCATATAGAGAATACGCATGCAGAGAAATCCTCCTTCATCTTCGGTTCTTCGGATCGCGCCATATTGTATAATTAGAACCGGAGTACAATTCTGCATTTTCCATTCTGCATTCTGAATTTCTATGCACGCACTCACCTTCGATGGCCAACTCCGCCTGCGCACAGACTACCCTGAACCGCAATTGCTGCCGGGTGAGGCGCTGATTCGCCCGCACATCGTCGGCATCTGCAACACCGACATCGAAATCACGCAGGGATATATGGGGTTTCGCGGCGTGCTCGGTCACGAGTTCGTCGGTACGGTAGTAGCCTGCGCCGATCCAGCCTGGCGCGGCCGGCGCGTTGTCGGCGAGATCAACGCCGCCTGCCTCACCTGCGCCACCTGCTTGCGCGGCGATCCGACCCATTGCCCCAATCGGACAACACTTGGCATCGACCGCCGCGATGGGGCGATGGCTGAACTATTGAGCCTGCCGATCAGTTGCCTCCATGTTGTGCCCGACAGTGTACCCGACGCCGCCGCCGTGTTTGTTGAACCGCTTGCCGCCGCCGTCGAAATCCTTGAACTGAGCCACATCCGGCCCAGCGAGCGTATTGCTGTGGTCGGCGACGGGAAGCTCGGCGCAATGATTGTGCAGGTATTACGCTTGCCTGGTTGTGCCGTGACGCTCTTCGGGCGGCACCCCGAACGCTGGATGCTGTATCAACGCCAGGGCATCCACTGCCTACCCAGCGACAGTGAAAGCGACGAACAGTTTGATGTAGTGATCGACTGCACCGGCCAACCCGCCGGCCTTGCCACCGCCCGCCGCTTGCTCCGCCCGCGCGGCCGCCTGATCCTGAAGAGCACATTCTTCGCGCCGTCTGAACTGAACCTGAGTATGCTTGTCGTCGACGAGATCCAACTGCTCGGCTCGCGCTGCGGCCCCTTCGCACCGGCCTTGCGCCTGCTGGAACGCGGCCTGATTGAAACCACGCCGCTGATCAGCGCCGAGTATCGCCTCGACGATGGACTCGCCGCCTTCGCCGCTACGCGCGGGCAGATGAAGGTCCTGTTGCGCATTGAGCAGTAATCTAGTTTAACCAGAACAGCTACTGCCGCTCCAGGGGTAGCCGCTGCGGCAAGGGCGTGCTGAACGACGCGCACAAGGCGTTGCGCTTGCGCCGGGTCGTTGGGAAGGATCGGTAGCATATCGTTAGCTGGCGAGGCGGAACTGGGTGAATACAAAGCGCTCGGATGGCCAGAAGCCCAAGGCACGGTAAGCATTAAACGCCGACTCATTGGCGGCAAGAACCATCAAGTATACCCGCGGCGCCAGACTAAAACATGCCTGAGCCAGCGCACTGGTACAGGCGCTGGCCAGGCCGCGCCGCCGGTAGTCGGGGTGGGTCACGATATTGCCGATCTCGATCACATCGGACGTGGCGAAATGGGTCGTCGCCATTGCCACAAGCTGATCAGCGACAAAAGCACCGAACGCCGGGCCATGGTCAATCACCGCTCCACGCCAGGCTGCCAGGCCGCCGAGCGCTGCAAGCGCCGTCATCGCCGGTACGTCTTCCGGGCGCAAGCGGCGCACCTCAGGTGCGTGCTGCGGGCGCAAAGTCTCCGGCTCGATCACCATTTGATATTCAAGTTCCGCCGTCTCGATCGTGGCGCAGGCTGCAAGCTGACGCATGCGCTGTTCGGCAATCACAGCGCCCAGACTCGCGCTGCGCAGGACGGGTACTTGATCGGCGAGCGCGGCCAACAGTTGCGGCAACACATCGCCAAGCTCAGCGACGAAAGCGAGCGCGGGAAACGGCAAATCGCGATAGTGTGAAGCAACACCTTGAATGTAGCCGTTGCTGTGGGCCAGCACCACATCGCAGCGCTGACGCAACTGGGTCACATTCGAGAGCGGAATGGCGTTCCGATAGGGCGAACGGCGCAAATAAGCCACGACATCGGCTTGCCATTGCGGGTCGAGGTCGACAATCTCTGGTGCCATGGCGCGCATTGTACCATTCTATCGCCCTCCCGCTCTCCGCGCTATCGCTTTACTGCTCTCCGTTCTCCCGCGCTACTTATGCTATCATCCGCTCATCCTCCTGAATCCTGAATCCTGAATCCTGAACTATGCCTGAACACCAAGCCATCAGCATCACCACAAAACCCGTCACGGTCGCGTCGATCCAGGCTGATCTGATGGCGCTCGGCGTGAAACCTGGCATGACGCTCATCGTCCACAGCTCGCTCAGCCGCCTGGGATGGGTGTGTGGCGGCGCCCAGGCGGTCATTCTTGCGCTCCAGCACTTACTTGGCGCTGCGGGCACGCTAGTGATGCCGGCGCATAGTGGTGATTGGAGTGAACCGTCGGTCTGGCAGAATCCGGCTGTCCCCAAAGCTTGGTGGCCGATCATCAGAGCGGAACTGCCGGCCTTCGACCCGGCGCTAACCCAGACCCGCGAGATGGGCGTGATCGCCGAGACGTTTCGCCGTGCGCCGGATGTCTTGCGCAGCATGCATCCGCAAGACTCGTTTGCGGCCTGGGGGCGCCATGCCGCACGCACTACGGCAGATCATCAACTGACCGATGGCTTCGGTGAGCGCTCGCCCCTGGCGCGCCTCTACGACCTGGACGCTCACGTGTTGTTGCTCGGCGTAGGTCATGACAATAACACCTCGCTGCATCTCGCCGAAGAGCGCGCCAATTACCCCGGCAAGCGCTATCGCGAGCAAGGTGCAGCGCTGCTGGTGGATGGCGAGCGTCGCTGGGTAACCTTTACCGGCCTGGATGCCGACAGCGACGACTTCCCGCTGATTGGGGCGGCGTTTGCCGCAGCAACGGGATTAGAACAGGTGGGGCGCGTCGGCGCGGGCACAGCCCGCCTGATGCCCCAGGGGCCGCTCATCGATTTTGCCGTTGGATGGATGGAACAAGAGCGCGGGCGCATCGGCATAGCGCCGCAAGCGGAAAGAACTTTCATGCAGTTCAAAACGACCGATTTCTGCGACATGTACGCCGACATCCAGGTAGCCGAACCGCTTTTGCGGCATTATGGCGGGGCAGTCCGCTTTCATGGGCCTATCGCTACGCTCAAGGTGTTCGAGGACAACAGCCTGGTGCGGAGTACCCTGGAGGGGTTGGGGAATGGGCGCGTACTCGTGGTCGATGGCGGTGGGTCGCTGCGCAGTGCGCTCGTCGGCGATCAACTCGGCGCGCTGGCGGTGCAGAACGGCTGGGCCGGCGTTGTCGTAAATGGCTGTGTGCGCGATGTGGCCGAACTCGCGGAGTTGCCGGTCGGCGTGCTGGCGCTGGCTAGCCACCCGCGGCGCAGTGATAAACGCGGTGCGGGGCAAGCCGATCTGCCGGTGCGCTTCGCTGGAGTGCATTTTACGCCCGGCCACTATCTCTACGCCGACGCCGACGGGCTGGTTGTAGCTACTGCGGCTCTGGCGGCGGAATAAGGCGCACCGGACAGATAAGCGGTGGCCGTGCTAACACTCCAACAAATAAGGATCAGGCAACATCGCCGTAGAACAGTGGTTTGTGCTACGGCGATGTTGTATTCCTTGCCAGTTATTCCGTAATGGCGGAGACGATTAGGCTAATGACGTGGCCATCGTATTTAGCGATGAGTCGGGCGATGTTGCGCGGCCCCTTTGTCGTCTTTAACTCGGTGAGCAGAATATTGAGCTCGGCCTCGTCCAGAGCCGTGCCCACATACTCGCGGATTGCGGCACTCTGCGTCTTCGTAACCGTCGCCATCGGTCGCAGCTTTGCACCAAGGAGTTCGACGACAGCCTTCTCAGTCCACTCCGACGGAGTGAGCGCAGCGCGGGCTGTCGCCAATGCGGCAGCGGCCTTTTCATTCTTCTGTAGGGCAGCTTCAAGAATGGCGATCCGAGCCGGGAGCTGATCCGGCGCGGCAAGCACGACATCAATTGCGGCGCTAACGATACTGGCCAAAGGAATCCTCCTTACAGGCGTCGATCACAACCTGGGTTTTCTGCGTATGTAACCAGGTACTGACGCCATCCAATCCCCAACCGCACACATGTTCCCTGAAGTATAACCGGCTTCGGCAACCAAGACAAGCCGGCCCCCCTGGCCCGATACATCCACTTTATTTTCCATTACGTATAGACAGACGAACGGCCCAAACGTACTTTAGTCGCCGATCCCACCGGCGAATTGCTTCGTCACTCACCTGCCCGAGTACGATGTAATCACAGTGTTAGGCACGCGCACAGCGCGCTGCCACAGCTTCGCTATTGCCTAAGCAATGCGATCTTGGAGCAGCGTCCATTATGCATGGCATTGCCCTGCGCGGGCGTGCTTTGCTGTGCCCAGAGTCCGTCCTCCGTTCGCTAGTTATCCGTGTGTTCATACGAAGGAGGCTTTGTGAAAATTCGCCTGCGTGCTCGTCTCTGGGGCGCCTTTGCCCTGGTTGCGCTTGCTCTGATCACGGTCTTTACGCTGCTGCCCGCCGCAACGCCTGCGGCGAGCGCAAATGATGGGCCGGCTCGACTACGTGCAGTCCACGCTGTGCCCGACTTTGGGCCGGTCGATGTTTATCTCGGCTCAACGAAGCTGGTTGGCGCTGTGTCGTTTTTTTCAGTTAGTGAGTACTTGGCAGTTGAACCCGGCCACTATCGCGTGCGCGTAATCCCTGCCGGCGACGATGTGGAACGGCCGCGGCGCTTGTTCGTGAACATTCGCGCCGATATCAGGCCCGGGCGGGAGTATTCCATCATAGCCAGCGGCAGCGCAATTGAACGCAATGTGCGCGGCACCGTGCTGGAAGACGACAACCGTGCTCCGGCGGCAGGCCAGGTACGGCTGCGCGTGGCGCACTTCTCGCCCGACGCACCGGCAGTCGATATCTTCATCAACGGCGAGCGCTCGCCGGTACAGGGGTTGACCTTCCAGAACGCCACCGGCTACCTCGATGTGCCGCCCGGCACGTACGAAGTCGGTGTGGCGCCCGCCGGAGGCGCGCCGATCTTCACCACCGACCTGACCCTGGAGGCCGGGACGGTCTACACCGCCTGGGCCAAC
>JBBRUG010000086.1:0-18771 GCA_038247995.1 Chloroflexales bacterium
AGGATGCAGGAATAACCCTTGTACGACGTGATTAGCCACGACGGTTGCCAGATCGACCAGCCGTTACAACGAGTATGACTGCTTGCCTGTAACGCTAATTGTACCTGAGACTGAAGCCCAAATCAGCCAAATGCATTATGGTATCCGCATGATGAACATTCCCATTCTGGAAACATCCCATCTGCGCCTCCGCCCCTTCACACCCACCGATGCGCCGACAGTAGAACACCTGGCAGGCGCCCCGGAGGTTGCCGACACGACGCTGAATATTCCGCACCCCTACCCCACCGGGGCGGCAGCAACCTGGATCGCGACCCACAGCGACAATGCGGCGCGTGGGGTAACATTCACCTGGGCAATCACGGATCGACTATCCGCTGATCTCTATGGCGCAATCGGGCTTCGTGTGAATTTGCACCATCAGCATGCTGAACTGGGCTATTGGCTGGGCGTGCCGTACTGGGGGCGCGGATACACCACCGAGGCGGCGGCATCCGTGCTCGGCCACGGCTTCACAACCCTGAACCTGCACCGTATGATCGCCCGCCACTTTGCCCGCAACCCCGCTTCAGGCCGGGTTATGCAGAAGATCGGCATGGTCTATGAGGGCTGTCAACGCGAGCATCTTCGTAACGGTGATCGCTTCGAAGATAGCGTCTGCTACGGCATCCTGCACGCCGAATGGGCGGCGCTAACGCCGTAAAGCGCAGCGCCGCTAACCCTTCAGAGTACGCCTACCCTTCAGGACAGTTTTGCAATGCATTGTCTACAGTACAATATAGGCGACCATTGCGACACTGAGAACGAAGGAGCGCAAAACACAGTGAACCCATCCTGGAGCAGACCAACCAAATACCTCGTCGCCGTAAGCCTGATCGCATTCAGCATCTTTGTGCTGTATATTAGCCGGACAGTTTTGCCGTTCCTGATCATCGCCGGACTGATCGCCTTCTTCGTGCAACCGCTGATCGACCTGCTCACCACGCGCCTGCGCTTTCGTAGAGGTTTGGCCGTAGTCCTAACCTATCTGCTGGTACTGTTGCTCCTGCCAATGATGGCCGGGTTGCTCCTAATCGCCGTCACCGAGGCCGCCAACTATGTCCTGGGCCTTGATTTCGGAAGTCTCGTCGATCAAGCCGGCGCAGGGCTCACGAGTCTACGGGATCTTGTGCTGCCCATACCGGCGCTCGACAGCTACATAGATCAGTTGGTAAATGTACTGCTCGGCACGCTCAGCGGAGTTGAGGGCAGCGAACCTGCACCGCCGCCCTCGCTCAACACGATCCTGTCCACGCTCGGTTCGTCGTTGAGCTTCACCTTTGGTGCCCTTGCCGGTGTCGTCGGCTCGATCTTTTCCGGTGCAGTGCTTTTTATTTTTGTCATGCTCTCGTCGCTCCACATTACCCTCGGCGCACGCAGCTACCATACCTGGTTCCTCAGTCTCGCGCCGACCAACTATCAAGGCGAACTGACCGAATTGCTGCGCCGGATCGGCCAGGTCTGGAAGTCGTTTTTGCGCGGCCAGGTAACCCTGATGCTAATCATCGGCGTCATCGTCTGGTTGGGACTGACGCTCCTGGGCGTGCCGGGCGCGCTGAGTCTGGCCATTGTCGCCGGATTGCTCGAAATCCTCCCCAATATCGGCCCGGTGATCGCCACAATTCCGGCGGTGCTCGTTGCGCTCTTGCAAGGCTCGTCTTACCTGCCGGTGAACAATCTCATCCTGACATTACTGGTTATTGTCTTCTATATCGTCGTCCAGCAACTCGAAAATGCACTGATTGTGCCGCGTGTACTCGGCGAAGCCGTCGACTTGCCGGCAATCGTGGTGATGGCCGGAGTGCTCGTGGGCGGTTCGGTTGCAGGGATTCTCGGCGCACTACTGGCAACGCCGGTGATCGCAACAACCCGCGAAATCATGATTTACATTCGACGTAAACTACTCGGCGAACAACCCTTCCCGCCCAAAGCAGCGCCGGAAGGTCAGCCGGCAGCGGCAAAGGCGTTACCGGTTGTAAAAAGCTAAGTATGCTCTTGCGGCCACAATCCCAATGCCGCCCGCAAGATCGCCAGTTCGCCGGTGTGATAGGCGTTATGGCTGGCAATAATGTTGATCTCACGCAGAATGTTATGCTGATGCGCGCCGCTGTTGATCAACGGGGCGAAGAGGTCAGCGCTGGGGTCGTTGATAATCCGCACGAGTTCGGCGCGATCGGCAAGAACGCGATCAATCGTCTGCTGCCAGTCGGGTGCATCGGCCAGCGCCTCACGGGCGGGCCAGAGATCGTCGGGGAAGGTCGGCCAGGTGTAGGTGTCGGACTGAATGTATTCGAGGATGTCGCGTTGGCAGATTCGGATGTGCTCCAGTAAATGCCAGAAGCTGTAAGCGCAGCCGGGCGGGCGGGTGTTGATCTGCTCAAGCGGAAAATCGGCGACGGCGTCGGTAAAGTCCATATGCGCCTGGCGGATAGTGAGCATCCGCGTTAGCTGGGTACGCAACTCTTGGTCGTTCATGGTCATCCTCCAGATCGATACCATTATTTACAGCGATCTATCGCCTATTAGTCTGTCAATCCTCGATTGACGTGTGGGATAGGGTTTCAGGGGAGGGCAAAGCCCTCCCCTGGCCCCACCTCTATCTGTCAGCGTAGCTCTGACGAACTACTACATTCACGCGTTAGCACAAGCCTGGCGGCACCGGCGTCAGAATCCAACCCGTTTCCAGATCACCGAAGGTGCGGCAGCGGGCCGCGCCCCAGCGATGGGCGTATAGCGCAATATAGGCGCAGAAAAGCGCATCCACCCGATCTTCGTAGCGCTTGAGCGCCGCACCGCGTAAGCTGCTTACATCAACGTTCAGTACTGCCGGAGCGCCATGCAGGGGCGGATCGGCAGTAGCCAAACCACGCAGGCCCGCCTGATATGCTGCCCAACCTGCCAGGCGCACGACTTCGCTGCGCCCAGGCTTGAGTTTATATTTGAGCGTGCGTTCCAGGTTAAAGAGCGCTACCATCGCCGGATGTGGATAAACCTCGGTGATCAAGCGCCCTGCGCCACCGGCGGAGATGCCGGCGGCCGGCGTGAAGCCGTGCTCGGCCAGCAGCGCAACCAATAGTTCGCCGCGCACGGCGCCGCCTTCGCCCCGCGCCAGTAGGCCACGGTTCGCCGGATGGGCGCCGGCCTCGTAGCGCCGGAACGTCGCATTGAGTTCGGCCTCGGCTGCGCGCTGCCCCGTGGCATTCGGCACCCATAGCGGCGCGTCCACCGCCACAATTGCCGGGCCGCTGCCGGCCTGGGCCAACACATACGCCCCAATCGCGTCTATGCCGCCCAACAATACCGGCGCGTCGACCAGCGCTGCGCCGTCCGGCCCACCGCGCAGAGTTGCTGCGCCGGTCGCATTTCGCGCCGACCAGGCTACATCCAGGCCGATGTAGGTGGTGTGCATCCGCCTCCGAACTGTCAGACTGTCAGACTGCTAAACTGTTCCGCATGTTGACACCATGTAGGCGTCGTGGTATAAGCAGCGCACACTTTTGCCGAACTGAACGGCACTCTATGTCGCACCCGGTTTGTGCTACTGGAGGTTTCTGCGTGTCTCGTACCCATCGCGCCATGGTTGCGCTTGGTTCGCTGCTGATCTTACTGCTGATCGGCGTCCTGACCGGCGCCAGCCGACCCGATCGCTCCGCCGGCGCCGCGCTCGTTCCGGAAGCCGTCATCGATGCGCCAACGTTTCCACCACTCGAAGCGACGGCCACGGCAACCCTAACGCCGTCACCGGAACCAACCGCAACCTTAGCCCGCCGCGAATTCAATAACGACGGCTCCAACATTGTGAAGATCGCGCCCACGACATTCTTGCCTGGGAGTGGGCCGGCCTTGCCGGGCGAATTTATTTATGCCGGGCGCCGGCTCGATTTCTATGTCGGCCAGGCGACCTTTTCGACCAATGAAGTCGCCTCAATGGCGATCAAAGCCGAATACGCTCTGAGCTATATGCAGCGGCGCTTCGCCACCGAACTGCGCAGCCGAGTTTCGGTCGGCGTCTACCCGCGCAGTCTATCGCCCGGTCGCGGCACGCGCGGTGTCGCCTACACCTACGGGGCGACGAACGTGCGGATCTACTACGGCGCCAGCGAAGATCAGCACAACGCGCTGGTCATTCTCACCCACGAACTCGCCCACGCCCTCCAGGCCGAAGCCTATGGCAAAGAGGAACAGTCGCGCGCCGACATTATTCTACTCGAAGGCCTGGCATCTTTCATCTCCGGCGAGTACTGGCTCAGCCTCTCCGGCGCGCCTTCGTTCCACGCCCGCGCGCGTGAACTCTACCAGGCCGGCTATCGCGGGAACCTGGCCACGCTTGGCGGCGGCAGCCTGGATGTCGCCTACGACATGTGGGCCGGCTTCGTCGATTACCTGACCCGCACCTACGGCTGGGACGCGTTCAATACACTCTATACGTCGGGCCGCGGGCGCGCTGCGGGCTCGGCGCCGTATCAGGCGGTGTATGGGAAGAGCTTTCAGGAGCTTGTGGCCGAATATTACACTACCCTGAAGTAGGTTGCCATGATCCTTGTAACCGGCTTTGAGCCATTCGGCGGCAGTACAATCAACCCTTCCGCCGAACTGCTGCCGCACCTTGCCGCTGCCCCGCCGCCCGGGGTTATACTGCAAACATTGCTCTTGCCGGTTGAGTTTGCTGCCGCCCCGGCGCGCCTGACCGCAGTACTGCATGATCTCCGCCCAAGCTGGTGTTTGATGTTGGGCGAGGCGCGGAGTCGCACGGCGATCTCAATCGAGCGGGTGGGCGTGAACCTCGCCGATTACCGCATCCCCGACAATGCCGGCGCCCAACCAGTCGATCAAGCGGTTGTTCCCGACGGGCCGGACGCCTACTTCGCCACTCTGCCGGTTCGCGCATTGCTCGCCGCCGTAACCAACGCCGATGTACCCGGCGAGTTATCGCTCTCGGCCGGCGGTTATGTCTGCAACACGCTGCTTTACAGCGCCCTGCATTATTGCGCTACCGCACACCTACCGACGCGCTGCGGCTTTGTACATCTGCCGGCGCTGCCTGAACAACTCACCCCCGACGCGACTACCGCAGGCATACCCATCGCCCAACAATTAGTTGGCGTTCAGGCGATTCTGGCTACGCTGGCCCGGATGTGATCAGCCAATCACCCCGTCACGCCCTCGCGCCACTTCAGCGCCTCTTCCACCGGTGTGGTATCCCACGGCTCACCAATACCAAAGATGAAATGGGTCACCCCAGCTTCAAGGTAGGCGTCGAGGCTTTCCCCTTCGCGCGGTGAAACACTACGCTCGATCGTCTGTGGATCGCGGTCAAGCTTGGCACACCACTCATTGAGCACGTTGGTCTTGTGGGTAAATGTCTCGATCGGGCCGAAGCCGTGCCAGATGTCGGCGTGTTCAGCTGTAAGCCGCAGCGTAACCTTCTCGCCGCCCCCACCAATCAAGATCGGGATCTTGCGCAATGGCGGCGGCTGATCGGCCTCCCAACGCTGCTTGATCACCGGCAATGCCTCGCGCAGTGCGCGCAGTCGATCCGGCGCGGTGCCGAACTCATACCCATAGGTATTGTAATCACGCTCAAACCAGCCGGCGCCCAGGCCCAGGATCAGCCGCCCGTTGCTGATATGATCAACCGTTTTGGCCATATTCGACAGCAGCGCCGGGTTGCGATAACTATTGCAAGTTACCAGACAGCCCACCTCAGCCCGTGTGGTGAGCGTTGCCATCGCGGTCAGCATCGTCCAGCCCTCGAAATGCGCCCCCTCAGGTTCGCCATACAGCGGATAGAAGTGATCCCAATTGAAGATCGTGTCCACGCCGAGATCTTCAAAACGGCGGACAGCGGCGCTAAATGAAGCGTAAGTCGTGTGCTGGGGGTGCAACTGCACTCCGATACGGATCTGGCCCACAAGGGCCTCCTTTCATGGCAAAATTCCGTGCGCACCGGTATCATAACATGGCCCTGCATGGAGGAGCAGGAACCGGAGTAAACTCATTGTGTTAAAGAGTCCAGGCTGGTTCGTTTATCCTGTACACTGATGCCAGGTGTGATGGCGCTACAATAGTGTAATTCGGCCATCCCACCCGAAGTAAGCCGGCCGGATCAGCATTGTATAACGGTAACGATGATCGTACGCATCTGGGGTGCGCGAGGCTCCTACCCGGTAGCTCGTGCTGAAATGCTGCGTTATGGCGGCAATACAACCTGTGTTGAAGTCCGTGTCGGCGATCGCTGCATTATGCTCGATGCCGGGACTGGTTTGCGAACCCTTGGGGATCTGCTGCTGCACGAAACCAAACCGCCGCGCGCACTTGATCTGCTGATTACACACACCCATTGGGATCATATCATCGGCTTTCCCTTCTTCGAGCCACTATTTCAACCTAACACCCGGCTGGAGATCTATGGCCTCCAGCGCACCCAATCCAGTTTACGCACCACGATCGCCAATGCGCTGAGCGATCCGCTGTTACCGCTCGGCCTCCACGATTTACGCGCCGACTTACACTTCCACGAGCTCAACGAAGGGCTCTGTTTCGAGTTAGGCCCGGTGCGCGTCAGTACCGCCCGCGCCAATCACCCTTACCGCGCCCTGGCCTACCGGCTGGAAACCGATGACGCGGCGCTCGTCTTTGTGCCCGATACCGGGCCGTTCCATACGGTATTGTTCGGCGACGAGCGGATCGAGTGGACCGGCCAACCTACGGCGCATTCACAAGCCGATCTGCGCGCCCTCGCCGAGATGCGCGAGCGGATCATCGACCTGGCGCGCGGCGCCGACTGGCTGATCTACGACGCGCAATTTAATGCGGCCCAGTATGCGCGCTTTCCCCATTGGGGCCATAGCACCGCCGAGCAAGCCTGTGAGATCGCCGAGGCCGCCGGGGTGGGTACGCTGGTGCTCTTTCATCACGATCCGCATCGCACCGACGAAGAGATCGATGCAATTGTGATGGCGCAGCGCGCGGCTGCCCCGCCCGGACTGTGGATTGAGGCGGCCTACGAGGGGATGGAACTACGCAAACGAGGTCGGTTATGAGGATCGCGTTCTGGGGTGTGCGCGGTTATGTACCAACTCCCGGCGCGGACTATCTGCGCTATGGCGGTAATACCTGCTGTACCGCGATCTATGGCGCCGGCGGCGAACTGGTGGTGCTGGATAGCGGCACCGGCTTCTGTCAACTCGGCGATATGCTGATGGAGGGCGCGTTTGGGCGTGGCCAGGGCGAACTAACGCTGCTCATCTCGCATATTTACTGGGATCATATTCTTGGTCTGCCCTTCCCGGGGCTTGTCCATACGCCCGGAAATCGCCTGCACATTCACGGCCCCGACAGCACCCGCGGCTCCTTAGAGATGACCTACAACGGCATGCTCTCGCCGATCTACTCGCCCGTTTATGGCCTGGAGCATATCGCGGCGACACACAGTTTCCAGCCGATCGCCCAGCAGCCGTTTCAAGTCGGCGGGTTAACCATCCACGCCTTACCGCTCTCGCGCCGCGCCCACTCGCCGATCTGGGCGTACCGGATCGAGGAGGGCGATCGTTCAGTCGTGTACATCACCGATGTGCGTTATACCGACGACCAGATCTGGGCCCAGGCAGTAAGTTTTGCCTATGGCGCTACCACCCTGATCCACAGCGCACCATATATGCGCGGTGAGCCGGTGCAAGATTTCGGCCACAGCCGGGTTGAAGATGCGATCGAAATGGCGCTTGAGGCGAATGTTGAGCGGCTGTTTCTCTTCCACCACGCGCCGACACGCACCGACGACCAGATCGATGTGCTGGTCGCACGCTATCGGGCTGAACTCGCTACCCAGGGGTGTCGCCTCGCGCTTGATGCCGCGCGCGAGGGCTTCGTTGAAGCGATCTAAATTGACGAAGTCCTGACGGTGGTTTGGTGTTAGCCACCGATCTGACGCACCATCCCAATCAGGCGTGACGGCCCGATATCCTCGCGGGTGCAGTCCATCAGAATCCGATCATAGCGCTCGCCATTCAGTTCTGTGGCGCTACGCATCCGCCCCGCTTCGCGATACCCCGCCTTCAGATAGGCTCGCTGTGCGCGCTGATTGAAGCCATGCAGCCACAGATACATTGTGTGCAAGCCCTGAAACGTGAGCGCGTAATCGGTCATCAGGCGCACCGCCTCTGAGCCATAACCCTGGCTCCAGGCGCTCTTCTCGCCGATGGCAATGCCGAGTTCGGCGATGCGGTGGCGCTGATCGATGCGCATCAGGCTGACGGTACCAATCAGGTTGCCTGTCGCACGCACAATGATTGCGAACGTGATCTGCGCGCTGCCGGCTAATTAATCGAACCACTGCTGTTCCTGTTCGTGGGAAAAACTCGTCCCAACCTGGCCGAGATAGGCAGTCAGTTCGAGATCGGCAAACCAGCGTGAAAAGAGCGCTACATCCTCACGCAGCACATGGCTCAGGAAAATGCGTTCGCCAGGCACAACTTCGTGGCGTTCGGTAGGCACCATAAACGGCCTCCTGATCGACTGGGCGGACATGGCCGGGTGCAAGGCCAAAGCATTCGCATCCAGCGATCTCTTGGGCAACACCGCTGATCGTTGGCGAACGCTTCGGCCCTACGATCAGCGTCCTGCTCATTCTCCTCACCGCGGGATCTTCGGGTTATCGCGTTGGCGCATTATGCGGGCAACATCTTTGCCGAACTTGCGCGCTTCCTGGCGGCGCTGAAGATTAATCGCACTGATCTGACGCTTCACTTCGCGCCCTTTGCCCTGCTCGTCGCATACTTCGCGCTCGGTGAGTTCGGCAACTTCGTCGATTAGGTCGAGTTCGTCGAGTTCTTCGATTGTACGGACATTGATTCGGAGCCTTGGCATGGCTGGAATACTCCTGATGCATGCTGACGTACGTGTGGGCCTCACGTTCATCACGCAGCGGGTTCATTACGCTTCTCCTACCCGCAATCTGCAATAACTATCGTAGCGATCGGGGTTGATCTGCCCCGCATCGACGGCGGCGATCACCGCGCAGTCGGGTTCGTGCGTATGCGTGCAACCGGCGTAGTAGCAGTCGCCCAGGTAGGGCCGCAGTTCGCGGAAGCACCAATCGAGTTCAGCGGGCGGCAAGTTCCACAGGCCGATCTCGCGGATGCCCGGTGTGTCGGCGACATAACCGCCGCCGGACAGATCGAGCGGAAGCAGTTCGGCTACCGTGGTGGTATGGCGCCCTTTGCCGAGCAGTTGGCTAACGGCGCCGATGTGCAGGTTCAGTTCGGGGCGCACGGCATTGAGCAGACTGCTCTTGCCCACGCCCGACTTTCCGGTAACAACGCTGATCTTGCCCGCCAACTGCTCGCGCACGCTATCGATGCCCTGGCCGGTAGCATTGCTCACGTAGAGGACGCGATAGCCAATTCGGGTATATGGCGCAAACAGTTCCTCTGCGGTAGCCTGACCCACCAGATCGACCTTCGTGGCGATGATGCAGGCTTCGAGTTCAGTATGCTCGCAGATCACTAGGTAACGATCGAGCATGCGCGGACTGAAACCCGGCGCAGTACAGGCGAAGACGAGCAGCACCTGATCGACGTTGGCCACAAGCAGATCTTCGCGATGCGCGCCGCGGCTACCGACACCACGGCGGGCTAATTTGGAGCGCCGAGGCAGTACAACCTCGATTGCACCTTCACCGGGGCCGACGATGCTGATCTCCACCTCGTCGCCGATTACGGCAAGATCGGTGGCCTGACGTTCGCGCTTGAGCTTACCGCGCAACTTGCATTCAATCAGGCCTTCTAGCGTCTGCACCCAGAAGAAACCGCTCTGGGCGCGTAAAATTGTGCCGGTTACCCGCGGGCTACGCGTAACGACAGTGGACGGCGCATCGGCGTTGCGTTTAGCGCTGCTGTTCATAGACGCGCATCTCCAGCGTATCAACGCCAAGGAAGTCGAACGCAAAGCCAATAATGCGATCAATACATTTCGGCGCATCGGCGCCCGTCGCCTGATCGGCGGGTATCTGCACACTGGCCTGGTCTGATTGGGTGGCCGATTGTTTCGGCGGATGATGGGATAAGCGCCCATCACGTTCAAGAATAATCACGGTTAGATTCCCCTCGTGGGCTGTCGGCCAATACGACGACGGCGCTAATGGTGTGGCTCCGACCGATTGTTCCATCAGGATCATGAGAAGTGTCCTCTCCAGTTCACGGTTGGTCCGACGGTTCGCGGCGCCCCACGAGGGATCCAAAAAGGCCGTGGGCGCTGCACGCCACGGCCTCGATCAAAAAAATCGAGACTGTGGCGCTTCAGCAGCTACCCACAGCCTCTGTCTCATTAAACAGAACCAGATTGGTTCTGGAGCAGATTAACGTGTGGGTAGATCCATCCCTTCGCCGCGCGGGCGAGTGATGCATGCAACGTCACTGACAAGCACAATGGCCCCAGCGACAATCATCATGTTGGTTGCGTTAAACATCGAATGCTCCTTCCGCGTTACTATGCGGGTGTCTACCTAGGCGCAAGCATAGCACGGCCACACACAGATTGTCAATGCTTCGGATGTCAGACTTTTGGCGGAAAAGGGTGGGGAAGGCAAAACGCAAAACGCAAAACGGTCGGGCGTGAAGAAGGGTGTGAAGGGCGTGGATGTAGGGCTGAAGCATCGCCCCGTCAAAAAGCCACCTGGTATCACATCCAGGCCCACACCCCACGCCCCACATTGCATCACACCTCGTTTGCGGTTACAATCGGAGGGCAACGTGAACTCAAACCGAAACGGCGTCAGCGTGGCGCCCAAGCCAACCGCAGGAGATCTATGCGCGTCGTAGCGATGATCATGGCCGGCGGCGAGGGCACGCGGTTAAGTGTGCTCTCAGAGAAGCGCGCCAAACCTTCGGTGCCCTTCGCCGGGAAATTCCGCATTATCGATTTCACCCTCTCGAACTGCGTCAATTCGGGCATCTTCGATGTGGCCGTGCTCACGCAGTACCGCCCCCACTCGCTCAACGATCATATCGGCATCGGCAAGCCGTGGGATCTCGACCGAGCGCGCGGCGGTGTCCGTCTGCTGCAGCCCTACATCGGCCGCAATGATCAGAGTTGGTATCGCGGCACCTCGGACGCGATCTATCAGAATCTCAACTTCATCAAAGAGAACCGCGCAGATCTGGTGTTGATTCTTTCGGGCGATCACATTTACAAGATGGACTACAACACGATCATCAATCAGCATGTGCGCAGCGGCGCCGATCTGACGGTGGGCGTGATGGAAGTGCCGCTTGATGAAACCGATCGCTATGGGATTATGACCACCGATGAGGCGGATCGGATTGTTGAGTTCACCGAGAAGCCGAAGAACCGCGATAAGGGTCCGCTTGCGTCGATGGGCATCTACGTTTTTAACGCCGAAAAGTTGATCCAACGCCTTTCGGAGGGCAACGACGATAAGCCGCGGATCGACTTTGGTAAAAATGTCATCCCGGCGATGGTCGCTGAAGATGTCGTCTATGCCTATCGCTTCAGCGGCTATTGGGTCGATGTCGGTACAATCGACAGCTACTGGGAAACCAGCCTGCAACTGCTCGATCCCAACCTCGACTTTGACCTGTTTGATCCCAATTGGGTGGTGCGCACCCGCAGCGAGGAGCGCCCAGCGGCGAAGATCGGCCCGCAGGCGCGGGTGACCCAGGCGATCATCTGCAATGGCTGCACGATCCGCGGCACGGTTGAGCGCTCGGTGCTCTCGCCGGGCGTCTATGTCTCGCCGGGCGCAATTGTGCGCGATAGTGTGGTGATGAACGACACCTGGATCGGACCGGGCGCAGTGCTCGATAAGGTGATCGTCGATAAGCAAGTCGTAGTTGGCGCCGGCGCACGGCTCGGTTTTGGCGACGATCTTGATACGCCGAATAAAGCCCAACCCGACAAAATCAACGCCGGGATTAGTGTGGTCGGTAAGTCGGCGCATATTCCACCGGGGATCAGTGTTGGGCGAAATGTGGTCATCAACGCCGATCGCGATGCGGAAGATTTCCCTGACGGTGATGTCGGGTCGGGCGAGACGATTTAATATCGGCTGTAGAACGTAGCGCGCTGCATTCTTACAGCCAACCCTTAACTACAATGTTACGAACTCTAGCGCTCATCCTCGCCGGCGGCGATTCGCCTGCGCTTAGTGTGCTCACCGCCGAGCGCACCGAGGCAGGCGTGCCGTTTGGCGGGAAGTATAAGATCGTCGATTTTACGCTTTCGAATTGCGTGAACTCGGGTATTTACAATGTCGGCGTGCTAACCCAGTATCGCCCGCGCTCGCTCCACACCCATCTGGGTGTCGGGCGGCCCTGGGATCTCGACCGGGCGCAGGGCGGCTTGCGCATCTTCCACCCCTCGCCAACCCCCGACGGTGGCGGCTGGCAGCGCGGTACCGCCGATGCCGTGCGTTATCACCTTGATGTGGTCGAGGAGCAGTCGGTTGAAGCAGTGTTGCTGCTTGCCGGCGATCACATTTATAAAATGGATTACCGGCCGCTGCTGGAGTTGCACAGCGAGCGCAACGCCGATCTGACGATGGCCGTGCGCAGCGTTAGCCCGCATGATGTCCGGCGCTATGGTATCGTCGGCATGGGTAGCGACGGCAAGCTCGACCGTTTCGTCGAGAAGCCGCGCCGCGCCGATTCGAGCCTGGCCTCGATGGGCATCTACGTCTTCCGCAAGCAGTATCTGATCGATCTGCTGCGCCGCCATCCCGAAGCCGATTTCGGAAGGCATATTCTACCCAAGATCATCGGCAGTACCAACGCCTATGGTTATAATTTCCAGGGCTATTGGGCCGATGTCGGTACGGTGCAGTCGTTCTACGAGGCCAACCTGGCCTTGCTCGCTGAAACCCCCGCGCTCGACCTGTATGATCCCGAGTGGGTCATTCACACTACCAGTGCCGATCGCGCAGGCGCCGAGATCGGCCCGCAGGCGCGCGTGATCGACAGTCTGGTGAGCGATGGCTGTCGCGTACACGGCACGGTGATCCACTCGGTGCTCTCGCCGGGCGTCTATGTCGCCCCGGGCGCTGTAGTGCGCGATGCCGTCATCCTCAATGATGCATACATCGGCCCTGATGCCGTAGTTGATCGCTGCATTGTGGATGAAGATGTGCGCGTCGGCGCCGGCGCAGTGCTCGGCGACAGCGACGACAATACGCCGAACCAGACTGCCCCGGAACGGCTCAATACCGGCCTCTCGATCGTCGGCATGTTCGCCCAGGTGCCCGATGGCGCACGTGTCGGGCGTAACGTGGCGATCCGTCCGCGTACGGCGGCAAAAGCATTCCCGAAAGACGGTGTTGTTGCGAGTGGAAGCACGCTCTAGAAGACACTAACAAATAGGGTTAACTGTAAGGCCGAAGATCAGCTATGCTGATGCTTCGGCCTTACAATCGATTTTATGACTATACCCGAACTTACCGCTGATTCCGCATTACGTTCGCGCCTCGCCCAGGGCCACCCGTGGATTTACCGTAACCATCTGAGCGGTGGCGCAAAACTCCGCTCGGGCCAATGGGTGCGGGTGCGTTGCGGCGGCCTCAGCGTGTACGGCCTCTACGACGCCCAGAGCGCAATCGCGGTGCGCGTGTATAGCCGTAATGCGCCGCCTGATGCGGAATGGATTGCCGAGCGGGTCTGGGAGGCATGGGAGGGTCGTGCGGCGATCCGCGATGACCTCACCCCCACAACGGCCTACCGCTGGATCTATGGCGAAGGCGACGGCCTGCCGGGCCTAGTTGTCGATCGGTATGGTGATTATGCGGCCATCCAGACCTATGCCGAGAGTGTGCGCAGCCTGGTGCCGCTCGTCGCCGCAGCCCTGCGTAGTTGCGATCCGGAGCTGCGTGGCGTAGTGATGCGGCAAAACGCACACCAGGTCGGCGCCGAAGAAGACGAAGGCGCACTAGCTTCACCGGCTGAACTTCAGGTACTCTGGGGTGAGGCGCCGCCGGGAAATCTGGTGGTGCAGGAGCACGGGTTGTACTTTCAGGCCGATCTTGGGCGCGGGCAGAAGACTGGCCTGTTCCTCGACCAGCGCGAGAATCGGCATACAGTGGAAGGGTTAGCCGCCGGGCGCAGTGTGCTGAACTGCTTTGCCTATACGGGTGGGTTCTCGTTGTATGCCCTACGCGGCGGGGCTGCCGAGGTGATCAGTAACGATATTGGGCGTGGGTTAGCTGAAGCCGCAGCAGCGAATATTGCGCTCAATCAGCTCGATGGCGCCCGGCATCGCTTCGTTACCGATGACTCTTTCGCCTTGCTCGATGGGTACGCCAAGGCTAGGCGCAGCTTCCAACTCCTCATTCTCGATCCGCCGAGTTTCGCGAAACAAAAGAGCAGCCTGCACGGCGCCATCCGCGCCTATACCCGCCTGAACGCCCTTGGGATGCGTTGTATCGAGCCGGGCGGATTCCTGGCGACCGCCAGTTGCACCAGCCAGGTTAGCCCGGAGATGTTCCGTAACCTGCTCGGTGACGCCGCCCAGCAAGCGGGTGTGCGCGTCCAAATCGTTCACGAAGCGGGGCAACCAGCCGATCACCCGGTGCCGGCGGGCTTTCCCGAAGGGCGCTACCTGAAGTTTGTGGTGGCGCGGGTGCTGCCATTGGCCTAGCGCACTGAGCAAGCTGAGGGCTGAGGGCTGAGGGCTGAGGGCTGAAGTTTACTCAAGGGATTGCGGATTGCGGATTCGGGCGACTAGTACGCTAAAGCGTACGTCCGCCTATGGCGGACGCCGCACTGTGGCGGGCGCAAGCCCGCGTAGAACCCCTGGCGAACTTCCGCCGAGTTGGACTAGGTGCACAACACGCAACACGCACTGCTGCGCGCCAGATTTGGTATAATCCCTCGTTATGCACATCCTCCATCTGGCATGGGAGTTTCCGCCGCACCTCGTAGGCGGAATGGGGCGCCACGTTGCCGAACTGGCGCCTGCTCTGGCGCGTACAGGTCTGCGCATTACCGTCATCGCCCCACTCTTGCGCGGCGGCGCGTTGCTCGAAGAGCCATGGCCCGGAGTGCGCGTGTGCCGGGTGCCCACCCCGCGCATGGAAGAGTACGATTTCCCGACGTTCGTTGCGCATACCAATGCGGCCTGCGAGCACGCTGCCCATAGCCTGTTTGCACAGAGCGGGCGACCTGACCTCATCCACACCCACGATTGGCTGGGCAGTGCCATGGGCGCGGCGCTCAAATATCACTGGCGTGTGCCGTTGCTGACCACGATTCATGCCACAGAACGCGGACGCGGACGCGGTAGCCTCAATGGCCATATCTCCCAGCACATCAATGAGTTGGAATGGCGCCTGACATACGAAGCATGGCGCGTGATCGTCTGTTCACACTTTATGGCCCAGCAGATCTGCGATTACTTCGACACTCCCGCCGACAAAGTCGATGTCATTCCGAACGGCGTACGTGTGCTCCCCGATCCGTTTAGCAGCGTATTTGAGCGTCAGCGCTTTCGGCGGCGCTTCGTGACGGATCATGAGCAACTTGTCTTCTACGTTGGGCGGATTGTCTATGAAAAGGGCTTGCAGGTACTGCTCGACGCATGGCCGCATGTGGAGGCTTCAAGCAGAGCGCGGCTGGTGATCGCCGGTGATGGACCGTATCTGGATGCGCTGAAGGCGCAGGCGCTGGGGCTTGGTATTGATGGGCGGATCTACTTCACCGGCTTCATCAGCGACGCCGACCGCGAACGGCTCTACCACGCCGCCGATGTGGCTGTCTTCCCCTCGCTCTACGAGCCATTTGGGATTGTGGCGCTGGAAGCATTTGCCGCAAACTGCCCGGTTGTGGCTGCCGCTGCGGGCGGGCTTGCCGAAGTTGTCGAGGCTGGACGCACCGGCTTACTCGCCCCCATCGGCAATGCCTGGGCGCTTAGTGAAGCCCTCCTGGCGGCCCTCAACGCCCCCCACGAAGCGCGCGTTCGTGCCGCCCGCGCCTACGAACAGGTGCAGAGCCATTACACCTGGGATCGCATCGCAAGCGCGACACATGCCGTCTACCAACGTGTCTATGAGGCATGGTCGGCGGGCACCTGGGGCCGCGAGATGATGCGGTTGCCGCAACCCGAGCGCACTGAGCAACCCCACTGAGCCCGCTGAGCGCCTGAACCGGGTGGCGCGCTACGCTCGCGCCAGCATAACGCAGGTGCAAGGCCGCAACCCCATTCCCGGCACTCATTCAGCGCTCGTAATACCCGGCTTGCACAATAAAGGCTGGCGCATTTTATGAACCGTTACCACATCCAACCCACGCATGAACACTTCTCTGATGTTGCAACAGGCGATTGCTGCGGCACGCGCAGGCCGACGAACTGAAGCACGGGCAACCCTCCTCCAGATTCTGACTCACGATGATCAAAACGAAACCGCCTGGTTATGGCTGTCGGGCATGGTCGATGACCCAATTGATCAACGCGAGTGCCTTGAGCAGGTGCTGGCGCTGAACCCAGCCAATGCAAAAGCGCTGCGGGGCATGGCCTGGCTCGATGATCAGCATCCCCAACCGCAGGCTGAAGCGCCTGGCGCACTTGCGGCGGCCCCCGTAACGACAACGGGTGAGCCGAATGCAACTGCCGCTGCCGCACAAACCACTACATCTTGGACGCAACCGGATCAACCGATATTCACCGAGCCGCTTGCGCCACTACCGGCGCAGCCCTCAAGCGCCGGTCGGCCAACGATTGCCTTGACCCTACCTGATGTACCCCCGGCAGATCCGCCTGCCGATCCGGCTGAAGTAGCCGAACCACCGCCAAGCGAGCAATGCCCTTACTGCGGCGCAGAAGCGCCGGTCGAGCGCAACACCTGTCCGCACTGCCGCCGTAGCCTGGTGATGCGCGCTGCGGCCAATCCCAAACGCTCGCGGGCGACAACCATCCTTGCCACCCTATGGGGCCTCAGCACAGTGGGAACAGTACTGGGCAGCGTGTTTCTGGCTATCGGGGCCTACGGCATGTTCTTGATGCTGGGCCAAACCGATGGCGCGCTAAACAACTGGGTGGTGCCGACGATCGGCGGCTTGGTGTTTGCGGCCGTTCTGTTTACATGGATCGGTGGCATTTGGCCTCTGGCAGCGCCGCCAATGGGCCTATCTGGTCAATGTCGGTTCGGTAGCGTTGGGCTGGCTGGGCTTCTGTGGATTGACGGCAATGTCGGTGCTGCTAGGAAGCGCCGGTGCACTCGACGAGTTTACGGGCAGTTCAGTCGCATTTAGCGTGATGCGCAATTTTGCCATCCTGTTTGGGTATACCGCCACGACTTTTGTAAGCCACAGCGATTTCTTCGGACCGATGGTGCGCGTACATACCTATGTGCCCAATCGCGACGATAGCGGGCATTACAATGCGGGCCTTGAGTATCAGCGCCGCGGCATGTGGCATATGGCTGTGCTGGAATGGGAACGCGCCTTCGCTGCGGCACCCAACGACATGATCTACCAACGCGCACTCGGCCTGGGTTATGCCCAACTGCGCCGCTTCGATGAGGCGCGGGCGATGCTGCAAACGGCTCTAGCACGCCATCCGCTCCAATCACAGTTTCAGGACGACCTGGCACTTATCGAACAGTTAGCGATGAGCGGACGCTAGGTCGCTGCATCTGGTATCAGCAAGCAGTGGTATAGTGGATGCAGCGGCGGGCTTGGGTTGGCTGCGCCAACTCAAGCCCGCTCTTTGTTTCCGATTAACGAGCGCATAGCGACAACATTCATGGCAGGCAATAGCATCGGACAGGTTTTTCGCCTCACGACGTGGGGCGAGTCACACGGGCCGGCAGTGGGGTGTACCGTCGATGGCTGCCCGGCCGGGTTGGAAGTTAGCGTCGCGGATGTTCAGCGCGAACTCGATCGCCGGCGCGTCGGCCAGAGCAAAGTCAGTTCACAGCGCAAAGAACCCGATACGGTACAGATCCTGTCGGGCGTATTTGAAGGCCGCACCACCGGTACACCGATCAGTATGGTGGTCTTTAACACCGACGCCAAATCGAGCCATTACGCCAATATCAAAGATCTCTACCGGCCCGGACACGCCGATTACACCTGGGATGCTAAATACGGTTTTCGCGACTGGCGCGGTGGCGGGCGTTCGAGCGCGCGCGAGACAATCGGGCGCGTGGCGGGCGGGGCGATCGCAAAACTGCTTTTGGCCCAGGTTGGCGTGCAGATTATCGCCTATACCCTTCAACTCGAAGAACTGCGCGCCGAAGTGATCGACGAGAGCGAAATCGAGCGCAATATTATGCGCTGCCCCGACCCCAAGGTTGCTGAGTTGATGATCGAACGGGTCGATCAGGCGCGGCGTTCGCTCGACTCGCTCGGCGGTCTCGTCGAGGTGCGTGCCCGCGGCGTGCCGCCCGGCCTCGGCGAGCCGGTATTCGACAAGCTCCAGGCCGAGATCGGCAAGGCAATGTTTTCGATCCCGGCGATCAAGGGGCTGGAGTTCGGCGAAGGCTTTGGGGTGGTCAATCTACGCGGCTCACAGAACAACGACCCCTTCATCCGTCGCGACGACGGCAGCATCGGCACAAGCGCCAACCGCCACGGCGGAATCTTGGGCGGCATCTCAACCGGCGAGGAGATTGTGCTGCGCCTGGCTGCAAAGCCGCCGGCGAGTATTGCGCAACCCCAGCAAACGGTTGACCGCAGCGGTGAACCGGCCACGATCGAAGTGCATGGTCGCCACGACCCGACGGTGCTGCCG
>JBBRUG010000087.1:0-18748 GCA_038247995.1 Chloroflexales bacterium
CAAGCGCCAGGCAAGGGTAACATAATAGTCGAGCGTGTGCGGTACATCGGCCCAGGGACTATCGCCGTACCCCGGCAGATCGGGTGCAAAGACACGGTGATCGCGACTGAGTTCAGTAATGAGCGGCCCCCACGAGAGTGCTGCTGCATCAGTGCCGCCGCCATGGAGGAGCAATACCGGCGGACCGTTCTGCCCAGCACAGATCACGCTGAGTTGCGCGTTTGCAAGCTGTACTGTGCGGCGTGTAACCATGGGTTCCGGTGGGCTAAGCTTGCATCAAATACGTGCGCAACCAATCCAACGTGCGCTCCCAGGCGGCGGCGGCGGCCTCGGGGCGGTAGGCGGGCCGGGTGTCGTTGAAGAAGGCATGCGGCGCGTCGGGATAGATCACCATCGTATTGGTTTTGCCGAGATCGGCCAGTTTACGCTCCCAGCCACCGATCAAGTCAAGCGGAATTCCGGCGTCGGCCTCGCCGTAAATGCCCAGCAGTGGCGCAGAGATTGTGGCCAGATCGGCGTCGCTCGGGCGCACACCGCCGCCATAAAAGACAATCGCCGCGCCAACCCCGCGACCAGCCCAACTCATCGTCATTGCCAACCCACCGCCCATGCAGAAGCCCATCACGCCGACCTGTGGCGGGCCGACATACGACTGTGCGGCGAGGTAATCGACGGCGCCTTGAATGTCGGCTAACGCCTGCTCACGCACCAACTCAAGCGCCAGGCGGCGCGCATCGTCGGGCTCTTGTGCAACGCGCCCCCGGTAGAGGTCGGGCGCAAGCGCCACAAATCCTTCGGCAGCGAAGCGATCCACAATACTGCGAATGTGCGCATCGAGGCCCCACCACTCCTGAATCACCACCACGGCAGGAAACGGGCCGGCGCCAGTCGGTCGGGCCAGATAGCCGGGCGCTGTGCCGCCGTTCGCGTCGAACACAATCTCAGCTGTGTTGAAGGCCGGGTTGCTCACGACGGGGATCGGCGAAGCGGCGGGCAGTGCGGCATCAAGGGTAGCCAGCGGATCGTCAAGTGTACTACAGGCGACCAGCACATAGGCCGCAGCGCCGGCGCCGGCCAGGCGCGCTGTCTGGTCGAGAAAGCCCCGGCGGCTCAACTGCCCCGTTCGATACGAACGCATCAAGCTCTGAATTGGCTCTTGGATCATCACGTCCCTCTCTTCTATGTTTCCCGCAGCCCGCAGCCCGCAGCCCGCAGCCCTAGCGACTGCGCGTCACCCCAATTCGCGCGCAGTAGGCTTCCACCGGGCACGTACTACAGCGCGGCGAGGTAGGTGTGCAGATATTCTGGCCCAGCGTTACCAGCAGGCTGTTGATGCTGATCCAGTGATCTTCGGGTAACTTCGCACGCAAGGCTTGTTCAGTCTTATCGGGATCGCGGGTTTGCACATAGCCCCAGCGGTTGCAAATGCGATGCACATGAATATCGACGCAAATGCCGGGTATTCCAAAGCCGAGCGTCACGACCAGGTTCGCCGTCTTCCGCCCGACGCCCGGCAGTGCTAAGAGGGCGTCCAGGTCGGCGGGCACGGCACCCGCGTACTGCTCGATCAGGATCGTACAGATCTGTAGAATGCTGCGCGCCTTATTGCGGTAAAAGCCTACCGGGTAGATCAGTTCGGCGATGCGTGTTTCGCCAAGTTCGCGCATTGTCTCGGGCGTATTGGCCTCGGCAAAGAGTCGCGGCGCCACTATCGCTGTGAGCGTGTCTTTCGTGCGCAAGCTAAGGATTGTGGCAATTAGAATGCGAAATGGCGTCTGATCGGCGTCGCCCATCTGCTCAATCAGCGGCTGCGTATAACGTGGCATTTCGACGCGCAGGATCGCCAGGACAGCTTCAATGTTGAAATTGTCAGGTGTTGACGGCATAAAAGGGCCTTCAGATGATTGGATCTTCATCGTAGTGTCATGGTGCTGTTAACTGGCGACACGACGCGGTAAACTCGGCATGCTATGCTTATCTTAGTGATCGTACCACAGGTAATGGTTTATGTTGCAGCCGCTCAGGAGCATACCGATGACAAAGATCCTGCTCGTGGAAGACAATGAGATGAACCGCGATATGCTTTCGCGGCGACTCCAGCGTAAAGGTTATGAGGTGGTGATTGCAATTGATGGCGAGCAGGGTGTTGCGTTGGCTGCGGCTGAGCAACCCGATCTGATCCTGATGGACATGAGCCTGCCGATCCTTGATGGGTGGGAGGCAACGCGCAAAATTAAAGCTATGCCGCTGATCCGCGCCGTACCGGTGATCGCGCTGACTGCGCATGCGATGGCCGGCGACCACGAGAAGTGCGTCGCTGCCGGTTGCGACGACTACGACACCAAGCCCGTTGATCTCCCCCGCCTGCTCAGCAAGATCGAAGCGCTTCTGGGGAAGGCATTTTTCACCCGCTCACCCCACACGCCTCTACAAGCGCCTGAATCAGCAAGCGACTAATCTGCTCCTCCTGCGCCTGACGGCTTAATTCCTTGCTCAAGGCCAATTTGTGCAGTTGCGTGCCGGAAGCTGATTGCACTGCCACAAAGCCGCGATCGGCCCCCCGGCGCGTGCGATCAGTGCTGATCGCTACGGTAAGACCCACGCCAAGCAGTGGCCAGCGCTCTTCAGCAAGCACTTCAGCCCGCTGGAATGCCCAGGCGGCCATTACCTCAGCCGTCGCTGCGCTTACGGCCTGTTCCGGCGGCGCCCCAACAATTGCCGCCAGCGAACGCGGCGCATAACAATCAACTGCTTCTAAAATAGTGCGCGAAGAGCCGGATACGGCATGCAACCAGGCCAACCCCAAACTGCCTGCACCGGCGAATGCCAGCACCAGGCGCTGTGGCGCGGCATGAAGCGCCTCGATTTGCAAATGCAGGATTGGGTGCATACTGATCATTGAAGCAATGCTTGCCAACTTGCGCAGTCAAGATCACCGGTCACCGGCAACCCCATTTCGGTCTGAAATGCTTCCAGGGCACTGCGGGTCTGCTCGCCGAAGAACCCGTCGGCTGGGCCGGCAGCGAAGCCCTGGGCAGTGAGGCGGGCCTGGAGATCACGGATGTTCGGGTCGAAGTTGCGCGTCGCCGGCGGTTGAAAGCTTAGCGGGGCAAAGGCGGCGCAATCGCCGACGGCAAGTGGCGCGGAGGCGGCCCAGTGGATTGTCGAACCGCTGATCGGCAACCGCAGCGGCTCAGTGGCGCCGACAGCGAGCCAGGCTAACTGGCCGGCATAGGTGTCGATGTCGGTAAAATCCGGGTCGAAGGTGATCAGCGCGCCTCGCCCACGGGCATCCCAGATTACTTCGTATGGCGTGAGATCAGCGCGTCGCAACGGCGTTACGCTGCCATCCAGGCTCACTTGCGCCAGCGCCGGCGTAAATGCATACTCCCAATCAATATATTGGTCGGAGACAAGCTCGACAAAGGCATAGATCAGGCCGTCAGCGAGTTGCTGCGGTGCAATCACCAGTGGCGTGGTTGTTTCATCCACCGCCAGGATCGTTGTTTCTGCGCCCGTCGCGGCATCAATCTGGTACAACCCGTAGCGCAGGTCGGGGCCGGGGCCGCCGCCGGCCATGGTCAGCACCCGCCCGTCGGCGCTCCAACGCTCCGCTTCGCAACAAGTAAGGCTGCGCACCTCCGCTGTGGCGCCCGTGGGATCGAGGATCACCAGATCACCGCCGGGGATTGCCGGCCCATCGGCATCGTAGGCGAATAGTGCAATCCGTGAGCCGTCAGGCGACCAGTCCACCGGTGAATAGGCCCAGGCCGGCGTCGTAACATCGTACACCCCGGCCGGCTCGTCGGCGCGCACCAGACTCGGCCGCATGCCGCTGCTCGCCTGGATGTAGACGCCGCTTGGCGCAGCATCCTGACCGATAATCAGGCCCGGCTGAGGATCGTCGAGGCGATAGATTACCTGTTGGCCGTCAGGGCTGATCCGTGGGTAGCTGATTGTTCCCGTCGCAAGTTCGCGCCTACCGCTGCCGTCGAGGCTCACCAGCACTGCCGTAGCATCCAAGCCAATCAGATAAACAATGCCGCCGGCGGTACTTACTGTGAGGGCGCGGATCGGTTCCGGCTCAAATGTAATCGGGGTCTGCGTAACTCCGTCGGCCTCCAGGCGCACCACTTGCCCGCTGGCAGCCTCGATCAGATACACCGCTCCGGGCAATCCTTCGACGGCGAGCGTGGAATTGGATGGAACGGCGCTGGGTGTGGTCGGTGGCGGCAGACTGGTCGGTGCAGTGGTCGGCGTGGTTGTTGGCGCTGTGCCTTCGGGTGTGGATGGCGCTAACGTAGCGCTCGGTGGTGATTGTGTAGGTGCTGCGGCCTGAGGCGCGCCGCACGCGGTGAGGGCAACAATGAATACGGCGACGAGCGTGACGGTGCGTACCTGTTGGCGCATGAATTGTCCTGCTTCGTTGTTCTGATCAATCAACCGAACTCGACTCGCCATCAAACGAACCACTTGAGCTACTATCAAACGAACCGCTCGACTCGCCCATGCTGCCCCAGCCACTCGATTCGGACGCCGCCGATTGATTATTCAGCGACTCGTTCAACATCACCCCACCAACTATAGCGCTGGTCGTCATATCGTTAGAATTGCGATGCAAATATGTGTCGTCATTAGAAGTGTTGGAATGTGAGGTTTGATGATAACTGGAGGAAGTATTGCCGTACTTGCGCCGGCGGATGAACAAAAAGATGACGCCAAGCACCAGCAGGGTGACGATCATAAGCTCGAAGATCATGGCGGTTCCTTTCGATGAAGGGGTGTACCGGCAAGTATAGCACGCTGGCTTATTGTAGATACGTGTCACCGGCGCAGAAGTTGCAGCACGCGGTAATGCGGTGGCAGGCAAAAGCAAAATGCCGGGCGTACGGGTGGAGGTCGATCAGCCGGGTGTCGGGTCGGACATTGCGTGCTCTGCGCTCACTACCTCAGCATCCTCATGTGGGCGCTTCCGCTGGGCGCTTCCGCCGCCCATAGATTGTATGCGCCACGATCACTAATGCATAATAGGCTACCAACATCCAGAGCGGAAACGGCGGTAGCAGGAAGGCCGCCCAGCGCGGCGCGGCGAGGATCAGTGCGCCTTCAGCGAGCCAGGTAAGCGGTAGCCACGAGCCAAGCGCGAGGAATTGGCCCAATGGCAGCCAGATCAAGCCTGCCACCAGCGCCGGCGCGCCAAGAAACATGACATACGGCACAACCGGCACGATGATCACATTGGCGAGTGGGGCAATAACTGAAAGGTTGCCAAACTGAAAAAGAATCAAGGGCAAGGTCAGCACTTGCGCCGCCAGCGTGGCATTGAGCGCTTCACGTACCGGTGCGAGCGGCCCCCAACGTAGCAGTGGCACGCGCGCCATCCGCGCCTCAACCGGTTTGGCATAGGCGAAGAGGCTTGCCGTCGCCAGGGCCGAGAGCTGAAAGCCAAGGTCGAAGATCGTGTGTGGGTCGACAATGCTCATCAGCCAGCAGGCGCCCAATAGCAAGCGCCATGGCTCACTGCGCCGCTCGACACTATGCGCAAAGACGGCCAGGCTGGCCATCGCAGCGGCGCGCAATACCGCCGCCGATGCCCCGGTGAACACGGCATAGACCCACATTGTGCTGAGCGCCAGCGCCAGCGTCTGCCAGCGCCCCATGCGTAGCCGCGTGGCCATGACCCCGATCAGCGCCGCCACAATCGTAAAATTCCACCCGCTTACCACCAGAATATGGCTCGTACCGGTGATCTGAAAGGCGCTATACACATCATCAGGGACGCCGGCCTGAATGCCGAGCAGAATGCCGACGGCCAGCGCGGCCTGCGGTTCCGGCAGCATACGCAGTAACACCGTGCGACAGTGTTCGCGAAAGTCGAGCAAAGCCGTCAGCAGGCCAACCCCGCCGCCACCCGCCAGCAGGCGCACCTCGGTCGGTTCACGAATGAGCGTGTGAATGCCGCGGTGGGCCAGATAGGCGCGGTAGTCGAAGTCGCCGGCTCGCTCGGCGCCGCGTGGACGCTGGAGTTCGCCGCTTACCAGCAGGCGTTCGCCATAACGGTAGGCCGGATACGGCGGCAGCACCACCAGCACGCGCCCTTCAACCGCTTGTACCTGCGCGCCCAGCGCGGCCTGTTCGACGCGCAGCACAACCCGCTGGTTCGTTTCGCTCCGCCGCGGTTCGGTTGAGATCGCGCCGACCAGCCGGATCTCACCGGTTTCGGCCAATGCTTCAATGCGCCCCGGCCCAAATTGGGTCAGGCCGGTAGTGTAGCGCAGTCCGCCCAGGGCCGCGCAGAGCAAACAGAGCGCAAGAATCCGCCCGTGCGCCCAGCGCCGTACGACCAGGCTGCCCACCAACCCGCCGCCTACGCCCGTCCAGAGTAGGGCCACCGACGGCCCAAAAACATGGGTCAGCCCAACTCCCGCCATCCAGGCCAATGCAAGCGCAATCAGCACAACCCTGACTCCAGCTTCCCCAACGGCTCCGCACCGCTAGCGCTACTGGTGTACCGCATCAACGCCCCCGAATGATACGCCGCAGGTTACCGATTGCGCTCTAGCGTTTTCTCGCTCGATCGTTCTCTTAGTCCAACTCGGCGGAAGTTCGCCAAGGGTTGTACGCGGACTTGAGCCCGCCACAGTGCGGCGTCCGCCGTAAGCGGACTGACGCGTTAGCGTACTAGTACTCCAACCCAACCTACGCTAGTTCGAAATCACTGGTTGTTCAGGACTAATCACTCTCTGTGCCATGTAGGCATTGAGCATTAGACTGAGCTTAGACTTAAAACTGAAGATTACCATTGCGGCATTGGCCGCTGGTCTGTTCCCATCATCACACTTTCATCTCACCCGAGGAACAACCATGCGTCGAATCTCTTTCTTACCGCTGCTTGTCAGCGGCTTATGCTTGTTGCTGATTATTGGGGCACCCGGCGCGAACGCCCAGCCCCAACTGCCCCCGCCGCCCATTGGCGATGCCCTCATTCCGCCGCCCCCGCCCCCTACTCTGGCTTCCGGTGCTGAAACCGCCCGCGGTCTCAGCCAGTACCTGGCCGGCCATGTGGCGGTACGCCTCGTGCTGCCGGAGAGCAATGGCGCGCTTGATCCTTCCCAGGAAGACTGGACGCCCGCGCAGATTGAGCGGATTCGGCAAGATGTTGAGGCGGCGCTCGATTGGTGGGCTGAGCTGCTGCCGCAGGCGAACCTGCGCTTTAGTGTGCGCCTCGATGTGGTGCCCACTGCCTACGAGCCTATTCGCTACGGCCTGAGCGAAGAGCAGCTCTGGATCGGTGATGTATTGGGGCAACTCGGGTTTCGTAACGGAACCTACTTTGATCGGGCTTACGCCGCCGCCTATAGCCTGCGCGATGAATTGGACGCCGATTGGGCAACGACAATCTTTGTTGTTAATAGCGAGCAACATCCAAGCGGTTATTTCCGCGACGGCTACTTTGCATATGCCTACATCGGCGGTCCGTTTATGGTTGCCACCTCTGATGTTGGTGCGTATGGCGCCAATCGGATGGCCCCGATCGTCGCCCATGAACTAGGCCATATTTTTGGTGCGCTCGATCAATACGCTGTGGCGCGGGTGCCATGTACCGAGCGCAGCGGCTACCTGAACGCCCCCACTACCAATAGCCAGTACGGTCGCTGCGGTACGAACTTCCCCAGCATCATGCTCGAACCGATTAGCGCCTTCACTAATCGCGCGATCGATCCGTCGGCCCTGGCGCAGCTTGGTTATGTTGATACGAACGGCGATGGGGTGATCGATCCCCTATCGACCACGCCAAGCCTCGATCTGGCCGATCTGGTTAGCCTGGCCAGTTCGCAGCGGCCTATTCTCGCCGGTACGGCGCGTGAAGTGGGCTATCCGGCGCCCTTCCAGACGCCGGCAAGCATCCACACGCTCAGCGCGATCGAATATCGCATCGATGGGAGTGCCTGGCAGCGCATCCCGCCCGGCGACGGCGCCTACGACTCGCAGAGTGAGCCTTTTGAAGTCGAACTGCCACTTTACGATGGCAACTATAATGTTGAAGTGCGCGCTGTGAATAGCGCCGGGCGTACCTCGCCGTTAATTACGCGGCGCGTGCTGGTAAGCGGGGTTGGTCCGCAACCGGCCTATGCCGTTGAGGCGCCGGCCTACGTTACCGAACCGCAGGTCGCCCTTCACCTGAGTGCTCCGTCGGATACGAGTGCGATGCAGATCAGCACCGATGCACTGTTTGCCGGTGCCGAGTGGCAACCCTTCACCGCAGACTATTCGCGATCGCTGCCGCCGCTTGAAGGCACGCACATTTTCTATGCACGCTTCCGCGACTCTGTAGGCCGGCCTTCGCTCGCCTTCGCTCTGCCTGTCATGCTGGATACCCTTCCACCTGAAGGCAGCGCAATTGTTGATCCGACACGCCGACGCTTGCTCCTGAATGCCTCCGATCTTGGCACCGGCGTTGTTGCGGTTGAGGTTCAGAGCGCTGGAATGGCCGCAATCTGGTTGCCTTATAGCACAGAACTTGATCTGTCTGAAATGGCGTTACCCGTGTACGTCCGTTTCCGCGATGGCATCGGCAACGTATCGACGCTGCAGGAAGCTTCGGTGGCCCATTTCGTGCATCTACCGCTTATGAGTCGTTAATAACCGTCCCATTACGCCGCTAGCGCGGCGGGCAGAACCATTGCGCCTGTCCTATGTTGGTGCGAGCGGAGCAAGCCACCTATTCCGCTGTAACATTTCGCCGCATCCAATGACTGATCCATAGATCAGCCCGACGAATGCCCGTCGGGCTGATCTGTGCATAGGCTGTGCAAGAATGGGTAAAATATGGGCAAAACATGGGCAAAGTCCGGTCATAAGCTGTTGTTCATGGTATAGTGAGAAATGAAAAGCAAACGCTTTGGGGAGTGAGTGATTATACTCGCAAACCAATCCAAATTCCGATTGCGTACGTATGTATGGCGTTCCCCACGTTTCATCGTGGTTCAATATATACCTATATCCAACGAAAGAGGGTTCTATGGCTATCGAACGTCTGAATGGGAATGGCGTCGTCGCTGACTCCGTTAATGGACATGCCGACCCAGGTGTCGTGGCCGATATTGATGAGCATGGGTACGAGCAAATGATCGTTCCGGGCCGCGGTAAATTGGAAGGCGTGAGCTACACTTCCGACCCGCAGATCGAATCGGCGGTGCGTGAGATCCTGATCGGTATTGGCGAACAGCCTGATCGTGAGGGCCTGCTGAAAACGCCGTCACGCGTGGCGAAGATGTATGCTGAGTTGACAGCCGGTTACTATGTCGATCCCGAGGCATTGATCAACGATGCTGTCTTCTCCGTCAGCTACGATGAGATGGTGCTTGTGAAGAATATCGACTTCTACAGCCTGTGCGAACATCATATGTTGCCGTTTATGGGCCAGGTTCACGTAGCCTACATTCCGAATGGCAAAGTGGTGGGCCTGAGTAAGATTCCGCGGATCGTTGAGATGTTCGCGCGTCGCCTGCAAGTCCAGGAGCGCATGACGGTGCAGATTGCCGAGTTTATTGATCAGCACCTCGCGCCGCATGGGGTAGCTGTTGTCGCCGAGGGGGTGCATATGTGCGGCGTAATGCGCGGCGTGAAGAAGGCTAACGCCAGCATGGTTACTTCGGCGATGCGGGGTATTTTCCGCGACGACTCGAAAACCCGCGCTGAATTTATGGCCCATGTCGATCGTGCCCGCTCGAGTTGAGTCCGGAGGCTCTGTGATCCATAATTAATCGGTTTGGGTTGGCTGGGGGCGCTCATTCTGGGCGCCCTTTGTGATTCCTGTGGTACTCTACCGCTTAGTTTTCCCTACCTGAATGTTGCAGGTTCTTTATGCGTTCAAATCACGTCAAGGCCCGACTTCGTGCCGGTGAACCTAGCTATGGTTTGTGGATGAGTTTGCCTGGGGTGCCGCAGGCACGCTTGCTCGCTCGCGCCGGGTTCGACTGGATTGCGATCGACGCCGAGCACAGCCACCTGGATCTGAGCACACTCGCCGCCACCATCGCTGCAATCGCCGATGCCGGTACCTGTGCGCCGCTCGTACGGTTGCCGTCCAACAGCGTCGAATGGTTCAAATGGGCGCTGGATGCGGGCGCCTGGGGCGTGATTGTGCCGATGGTAAACAGCCCCGAAGAGGCTGCTCAGGCTGTACGCTGGTGCAACTATCCGCCCGCCGGGATCCGTAGTATGGGTGGCGCTTTTGCTCCGCTTGGCTTCGCTGCCGCAAGTTGGCCGGAGTATTATGCCGCCGCCAATGCTGAGATCCTCGTGGCCGTGCAGATCGAGAGCGCGCCGGCGCTGAAGCATCTTGATGCAATTATCGGCACGCCGGGGGTGGATGTGGCCTTCGTTGGGCCGAATGATCTGCACGCCCAGATCGGCCTGCCGCCGAGTAGCGAGGGCGCCGAGCCGGAGTTTCGCGCCGCTCTGAATGAAGTGATCGCCGCTGCGCGCCGCCATCAGCGCGCCCTGGGGATCTTCTGTAGCAATGGCGTTGCGGCTCGTGCTCGGGTTGCTGAAGGCTTCCAGATGGTCAATGTCGCTACCGATAGCGCGCTTCTGGTTGCAGCGAGCGTTCACGAACTGGCAACGGCACGTAGCGTATGAAGACGGGCCTGATAACTTCCAATTTGACTCCTGAACCGCATTCCTCACTCCTGAAACAAGCGACAACGCTGGTAAATTATGGTATGCTGTGGCCGTATTGGAGAAGCAATGGGCTGTTCGGTAGAATAAGGAGTATGCAATGGGCCGCGAGCGCTACGATCAGCAGATCCGCGCCCTCCGCGACGACCTGATTCGCCTCGGTAGTATGGTTGAGCAGGCGCTGCTGCGTGCGATCAAAAGCTTGGATACATGGGACACCGGCGTTGCTTCGCAGGTGATCCGCGACGATGCGGAAATTGATGCGATCTGGCGTAACCTGGAAGAGCGCACGATCCATTTGTTGGCCACTCAACAGCCGATTGTGGCCAGCGATCTGCGTTTTGTGACGGTTGTTACGGCGATTGCCGGCGAACTTGAGCGCATCGGCGACTATGCCAACAGTATTGCCCGCCGCGTCCATCGCGCCACCCGCCGTCCGGCCCTTGTGCCGCCGCCGCCGCAAATTGGTGAGATGGCGCAACTCGCGATCGAGATGATTCATAATAGCCTTGATGCTTTCCTGCGTCAGGATGTTGAGCTTGCCCACAGCCTGACAGCTACCGACGACCGCGTTGATGACCTTGAAGACAGTCTGCGTGCTGAGATCATTGAACTTGCGAAGGCCGATCCGGCGCGGGTTGAGGCGGCAATGGATATGCTCGACGTTGTCCATGCCCTTGAGCGTGCGGCTGATCGCGCTACAAATATCGGTGAGCGTGTGATCTATCTCGTCACCAGCAATGTCGAGACCATAAACTAGCCTCGCAATTCGGCACTTTCTTGTTGTGTTGGAGACTCTCGCGTGACCCAGGAAGACGATCAGCAGTCGCCCGAGCAGAATAGCCAGCCGCGCATTAGCCGTGATACCCTGTTACTGCTGGGTGCGCTCACATTTCTCATCCTCGCCGTCGCGCTGACATTTCTCTTCACGCCCGGCGCCGAAGATCCGCTCGCACCTACTGAGGTGGCGGGCCAGCCGACGCTTACCGCCCCATCGCCCGATCCGGGCTATCCCGGGCCGGATGAACCCGGCGGTGAAGATTACCCTGCCCCCGATGCCCCCACCATAGCACCCGAAGATGGCTATCCTAGTCCTGATGGGCCGGCTGGTAGCGCTGAAACGCCGGAAACATTTCCCACAGTCGATGAGCCGACGCCGGAAACAGACGTCACTCCGCCTACGGAAGATGGTCAGCCTGCGCCGACTGAGGAACAGAGTGCATATCCGGTACCCGATAGTAGTGCGCCACCGGTGCCGACTTTCCAGCCTAATCCGCCGCAACAGCCGACAAGTGCGCCGCCACCGCCAGTAGCCACGGTACCGCCGGCCCCGACAAGCCTACCACCGCCGACAAGCCCGCCGCCGCCGACAAGCCCGCCGTCGGATGATCAGTTCGACCTGGATAGCACGCCAACCCCAACGCTTGAGTCTGATCCTGATCTGCCGACAAGTCCGCCATTGCTGCCATTACCAACCTTGCCGCCGCCACCGCCGCCTGCGGATGTACTGCGCGGGAATGTGCGCTGGGCAACCAGCCAGAGCCCGATTATCCTGCGCCGCGATGTGCAGATCGCTGCCGGTTCCGAATTAATCATCGAACCGGGCGTCGAAGTTCGCCTCGACCCTGGAGTGGCGATTTATGTTGATGGCGGGCGATTGCTGGCGCTTGGTTTAACCAATCAGCCGGTACGCTTTGTGGGCAACACCGGCGCGCGCTGGGATGGGATCTTCGGCAATCCCAACAGCTTTGTTGTGCTTGAAAACACTGAAGTGCGCGGTGGTGGCCTTGGCGGAACCATTCTGGCCGTCGATCGCGGTGAGTTGATCGTGCGCAGCAGCCGTTTCAACGATAATGGCGGCGCCATTCTGCTTACCGATACCAAGCTCGAAATGCTCGATAGCGAAATCGCCGGCAACGACATGCCGTTTGGCGCAGCACTCGATGCCTCGTATGGCCGCGGCGGCTTTGTTACCATGCGCAACAATCGGATCGCCGGCAACTTGCTCAGCGACGGTGCGCCAATGGTGCGCCTGGCGAACCAGAGCACGTTCGATACACTGAATATGGAGATCAGCGGCAACTTGTTCCGTGGTGGCACGCCTAACTTGCAACTCACAACGAATAGCCAGATCCAGGGTTCAGTAACCTGTAATGCCATGGTCGGTGATGGTTTGGGCTTGGGGTTACGTACCCAGACGGTGCAAGTGGGGCCGAATGGCACCTACACAATGAACCTGCTTGTTGAGAATAACTTCATCGATGAGCATGTGCCGCCGATCATCCCCGTGTACCTGCGCTTTGGCCTTGGGCGCGGTGCAACCAGTGAGATCTCGATTGATATGCGGAACAATTGGTGGGGTGATGTTACCGGACCATATGAACCTGAGACAAACCCGCTTGGTCGCGGCGACTCGGTGGGTGTTAATATCACCCATGTGCCGTGGCTGACGGCGCCGCCCAGTTGTGCGCCGAATCGGTAATGGAGCGTATGCGTAGTTTATTGCTGGCTCTGCTGCTTTTGCTTGGCGCTTGTGCTGCACCTATAGCGCAGGCGCCAACCTCCATTCCTACTTCGCCCACCGTGCCGCCCGCCGCGACGCTGCCGCCACCGACGGCATTCCCTACGGCAACGCCAGCGCCGTCCCCATCTCCTACGCTTGAACCCACCATCGAAGCAACGCTTGAACCTTCGCCCGAGCCAACGCTTGAGCCAACTCCGGCCCCACCGCTGTACAAAGGCGCACCAGAGGGGCGTGACGCCGTGGGTGCCTACACCCTCGGCGACCCGGCGGCGGAGCTTGTGCTCACCGATTATAGTGACTTCCTCTGACCGACGTGTCGCCGTCACGTGCTGACGGTCGAACCGGAACTTATTGCTCAGTATGTCGCTACGGGCCGGGTCTTGTATGTTTTTCGGCCGGTGTTGAACCACAGCGAACGCTCGCTACGCGCCTCGGAAGCAGCGTTTTGTGCCGGTGAACAGGGGGCGTTCTGGCCGATGCACGAACGCTTATTTGTGCGTCAGGATGCGTTATGGGCCACTGCGCCGGGCGATTTCCCCGCGCTCATGGCGACGTATGCCGCAGAGCTTGGCCTGGACGCAGACGCCTTCGCAGCGTGCGCCGGCGCAGGCAACGCCCTGGCGACGGTGCAGGCGCTTGATGCCGAGCAACGTACGCGGGGCATTACCTCTCAGCCGATCTTTGAGATCGCCGGTCGGCGCATCGTGGGGGCGCAACCGTTGAGTGTCTTCCAGGGGTTAATCGAATCCGGCCCATGAATAATTGTGCTCCATATTTTCAACGCGATTGAAAATATGGAGCACAGGTTTTTACTCTTCGCCGGCAGCGCGCTTACGGGCGCGCTCTTTTGCTTGCCGCAGCCGTTCCAGTGGATCTTCGGGCGGCGGTGGGGCCGGCTTTGCCTGGGGCGGCGGTGTCGGCGGGAGGTGCTGCGCACTACCGGTTGAAGCCGGCGGCGGCGGTGGCACTTCGCCACTCATCCGTGTATTGGTGGCGCGTTGCTTGGCTTCGTTCAGGCGATCCAGCGTGGGGTTGGCGGCGGGCGCGGCGGGCGCTGGGCTACGGCGTATAAAGCGCGCTCCGAAGGCGGCAAAATCGCTGCGGCGCAACATCAGGCGTCGAATGGCGATGTCGAGCGGAAGCAACAGTAGTGCGAGCAGCAACAATGGCAGGCCGATCTCCTGGGCGCGCGTTACCACCCGTCCGGTCGGCGCAAAGGCATCGGCGGCGGTGGCAAGCTCAGCCCCGCCAGTCAGATTAGCTAGTTCGCTCATCAGCGCCGGGTTGGCCTGATTGCTGCGATACTCCGAGGAGTAGGGCACAACCAGACCCGCCGTTTCCTGCACCACCACCCGCTCACCTTGTGTGCCGCCAATCTGCACAAGATACGTACCGGGCGCCGGACTTGGCGCACGGCCCTGATATATATTTGGGCCAACCTGACTGAGCGGCACTTCCCGGCGTGAACCATCGCCGCCGATCAGCGTCGCCACCACATTCAGGTTCGCCTGGCCGGGGCCGGTGTTCAAGCGCACCGTCGTTTCGCCGCCGGCCACCGTCACCTCAGCGCTTGTCTCGCTGCCGCCGCGAACCGGCAACACTGCGCTCACGAGTTGGCCGCTAAAGCGCGGGAACCCCTCCCAGGCCACCCAGTCGTTGGCCCACTGGGCTTTGGTGTCGCTGAGCCAGGCGGCGCTGCGCCCCAGGCCGTACTGCCAGGTAGCCAAGAGCGGCTGATCGTCGTCGGTGCCAAGCACGATCCGGGCGCTGTCTTTGAGCGTGCTGCCGTTAAAGCCATAGAGCGTCGGCAGGCCGCCCAGCCCGGCCAGGATCGGGTTTTCGCCGTAGGCAACCGGGAGAAACGGTCGCTCGACAATATAGTTACCAACCGTGGTGATGGTCTCCTGCACGAAGATTTGCGGTACCTCGCTCATGTCCTGGGCCGGATAGTAGCGTCCGCCGCCGGCAATCGCCAGGCGCTCTAGGAAGTCGGCCGAGCCGCTGCCTGCCGCAACTACGGTGAGCGTAATCCCCTGATCGCGCAGGCTCTTCGCAATATCGGAATTATCGCCCCCGGAGCCCCATCCATCGGTGAGCAGCACCATGTGCTTGATCCGTGCATCGACGTTGGCCAGCATCTCCTGGCCTTCGAGCAACCCGGCGCGCACATTTGTCGAGCCACGCGGTTCTACATCGGCCATGGCATCGATGACATTGTTGACGCTGGCGCCTTGCGTAGCTGGAACTGTCTGGAAGGCGCGGCTGTCAAACGAGACGACGCCGATATGATCGTTGCTGCTGAGCAGGGCCGCGGCTTGCGCCACGGCTTCTTTGGCAATATCGACCTTGCGGGTACCCACCGAGCCGATCTGGGCGCTGCCGCGATCGGGGCTGGCGCAGTGGCAGGCATCCATGCTGCCCGACTTGTCGATTACAAAGACCAGCGCAAGATCAGGCCGTTCCTCGCGGTTGCGCACATCCATATACACCGGCAATGCCTCTTCGACGGGGGTGCGGCCGTAACCGCCTACGCCAAAGCTCTCGTTGCCGCCAATCATCAGCAAACCCTTGCCGAGATCACGCACATAACCCGGCAGTGCAGCCATCGTACTGACCGGAAGTGCGCGCGCGGGCACGTTTACCAGCACAATTGCCTCATACGCGCTAAGGCCGGCCAGATCGCCGGGCATTGCGCTGGGCGAAAGCTCCTCAGCGATCACATTTGTCGCGTTCAGCGCACTTACGAGCGGCGCGGCGTCGGCGCGATCCTCGGCCACGACAAGCACGCGTGGCGGGCCCTGAACCTGGAGCAGCGCGGCGGCTTCGTTGTTTTGGGCGCGCCCGTCGCGCTCAGGTTGCACTTGCACCCGGTAGCGTTGGAAACCGCTGCCATTCACAATCACGCTGAACGCGACATCATTCGCACCGACCTCCAGCGCTATGGTGCGTTCCTCCAGCACGCCATCGTCGTTAATCAGGCGCACCACGGCATTTTGGGCTACATTACTTTCAATAATTGCTCTAAGCGTGGCACTCTGCCCGTCGCGAACGCTGGCGGGCGCCTCCAGGGAAGCCACAAGGGCTTCAGTATCGTTTGTAGTGATGCCGAGATCAACAAAATCGATCGGCACATTACGCGCCACGGCGATCCGTGAAGCCTCGATCGCCTGGCCGTTATTTTCGCCGCCGTCGGAGAGCAACACCAGCCGTTTTTGCGAATCGGCAGGGAGCAGTGCAAGGCCCAACTGAATAGCATCGGCGATGTTGGTGCGGGTGGCGACCGGCACCGAGGTGACCCGGCCCAGGCGTTGTTCGGGGCTTGGCGCGCGCTCGACCAGCGCATTCCCGCCAAACACCACGATCGCGGCCTGATCATCGCGGGGCATGCCCTGCAACGCTTCCTGAATGAAGGTTTCGGCCTGCGCACGAGCTGAAGGCGCGAGTGAGTCGCTGCCGTCGAGCAGAAAGACCGTTGTCATCTGGCGTACGGGCAATACTAACTGTGCGCCGGCAGCAGCAAAAATCAGGGCCAATGTGATCGCAGCGCGCAGCCCAAGACTAGTCCAGAAGCGCCATGGCTCCAGACGACGGGGCGTCAGCAAGCCCAGGGCGAGAATCGCACCCAGGGCGAGCAAAAGCCAGAGCATTTCGGGATAGATGAAGGACAATCGCGGCATAAGCTTTTTCGGGCGCTCGCAGGGTGGGGCGGCGCATGAGGGGCGGGTGGGTTAGGATCGCTTCTATTGTACCCCACTGCTGATACGCTCGGCAAGGCAAAACGCAGTGTGGTCGGAACGCTACCTTCAGACGTTATGCGGCCCAAGGAAGTTCCACACCTATAGATCACAAGGAGCGTCGGGAACGTAACGCCCCGGCGCTCCTATAATTGTTCGTCAGCGCCCCGCAGTAAGTCCTGTTACAATAGGGGTATCCTCAGTGACTAGGGAGAACAGCGATGGAGCTACCCCCCGACTTACTCCAGCAGGCCCATTACTGGATGCGGCTTACCAGGGCCCTCGACGACCGCGGCACGTTTCTTCACAAACAGAGCAAAATCGTCGGCGGTTATTTTTCGCAGATCGGCCACGAGGCCTTCAGCGTTGCCGCTGCGCTTACGCTTGAACCGGCTGATGTGATTGCCCCAATGCACCGCGACCTCGGCGCTTACCTGGTGCGCGGCCTCACGCTCCGGCGCATTCTGGCCCAATATCTTGGGCGGGCGACGGGGGTGAGTCGTGGCCGCGATGCCAATATGCATGGCATGGGCGACTTGCAGCATGGCATTGTCGGTTTCATCAGCCATTTGCCGGCTTCGACCGGCGTAATGTGCGGGATGGCTCACGGCATCAAAATGAAGGGCGAGGCGCGGGTGGCCATGACCTTTTTCGGTGATGGTAGTGCTTCACAAGGTCTCGCTCACGAGGCGTTGAACTGGGCGGCAGTGTTTCAGTTGCCGATTGTATTTATGGTCGAGAATAACCAGTACGCCTATTCCACGCCGCTGAGCCGGCAGATGCACATCGAGCACATCGCCGATCGGGCGGCGGCGTATGGCATGCCGGGCGTCATTGTCGATGGCACCAACTTCAACGCTGTGTACAGCGCCGCCGCTGAGGCTGTGGAACGCGCACGCACCGGTGGCGGCCCAACGCTGATCGAGGGCAAGCTGATGCGCATGCGTGGCCATGCCATTCACGACAATATGGCCTATGTACCGCGTGATCTGCTTGAGGAATGGACCACCCGCGATCCGCTCGCTCGCATGGAAGCGCACCTGCGTGAACACGGCCTGCTCGACGATGCAAGCCTGGCCACGCTAAACGCACGGATCGAAGCCGAGCTCGATGCTGCGCAGGCGTATGCGGAAGAACAGCCGTTCCCCGAAGGGAAGGATGTGCGTGAGGGGGTGTATGCATGACCTGGGATCAAGGGTTGCACAAAGCCGTTACAACCGTTGACGCTGCTGAATCCGGCGTTGCCACGCGCGAACTCACCTACCTGGAGGCGATCCGTGATGCGCTGCAGTATGAACTGGCGCGCGACGAGCGGGTGCTGCTGATGGGTGAGGATATTGGCGTATATGGCGGGGCTTTTAAGGTGACGCAGGGGCTGATCGAGCGGTTTGGTGCGGCGCGGGTGATCGATACGCCGATGGCTGAATTGGTGATGATCTATGCCGCCGTGGGGATGAGCTTTGAGGGCTTCCGCCCCGTCGTTGAAATGCAGTTCGCCGATTTTATCTCCACCGGCTTTGATGCGCTAGTGCAGTTTGCGGCCACGAACCACTTCCGCTGGGGTCAGGCGGTGCCGATTACCGTGCGTGCGCCGGGTGGCGGCGGCCTGCGCGCCGGCCCCTTTCACTCGCAGAGTAACGAGGCCTGGTTTGTGCATACGCCCGGCCTCAAGGTGGTTGCGCCGAGCACGCCCGCCGATGCGCGGGGCTTGCTACTGGCCGCCATCCGCGACCCAAACCCGGTGATCTACTATGAAACGAAGGCGCTCTACCGCTCGCTGAAAGGCCCCGTCCCCGAAGGCGAGGCG
>JBBRUG010000088.1:0-18485 GCA_038247995.1 Chloroflexales bacterium
ACCTCTTCACTCAGCGGGAAGCCAAAAATATCCAGGCCGCCGCGCCGCTCCCAAAAATTCCTAAACTCGCCCCGTAACGTATGCCCCGTTTCCGGGAAATAGCGGATCGTCGAATTACTGGCTATGGGCGCAACCGGCGGAAAGCCCAGGCCGCGCTGGTTCATATACTCACGCCCGACCAGACCGAGATTGATCACTGCGGTGTTATTCACAACATTGAGTTCAAACCGGGCGCGCTCGAAGTATTGCACAACCTGGCCATTGCGATTTTGGATGAACTCTTCGGTGATTGGAAAGCCGAAGATCGCTAACCCGCCGCGCCGCTCCCAGAACGAGCGAAACGCCCCGCCAAGGTAATGCCCGGTCTGCGGAAAGTAGATCTTGTCCGCTTGAGCCTGCGTCGAAGCAGGCGGCAGACTGCCCAGCAGCATGCCCAGGGCCAGCAGCACTACCAACCCAGCCCAGCGCCTCCGTAACTGCTTCATAGTCACTCCCTGACTCTTCGTAAAGCGAAACCCGACCCCTGATCGGTCGGTTTCAGCACCATACGCGGATACGACAGGCATGATTCTCTGAATTACGATTTACACTGTGTCCACTATCATACGACGTGTAGCAATGGCTGTCAATTGGTATGTATGCGCTACACCGCCACGTGGCAAACAGGTATAATAGAAGAGCGAGCAGGAGGCAGGACGCAGGACGCAGACAGGCAGCCAGAACTTCAGCCCGCTGGCCGCGCCCACAGTGTTCAGCGCCGAGGCGGCAGGCGAACCAATAAAACAAGCACCACTGTGTAGGCAGAATTCGGAAGAGCAAGGCGTCCCAAATGATTCCGATAATTAATGATCTGGCTGTTGCCCAGAGCGGCGTACTTCAGCGCCAGGCGCTCGACGCCGACACCAATACAACTAGCGCTGTGGCAGCGATCCTGTCTGCCGTACGTGAACGCGGCGATGCGGCGCTGATAGAGTTCAGCCGGCGCTTCGACGGCATTGCCCCGGCTCACCTGGAAATCCCGCGTGAGCGGTGGGCGAAAGCGGCGGCGGCCTTACCCGGCGATCTGCGTGCTGCGCTTGAGTTGGCGGTAAGCGAAATCCGGGCCTTTCACGCCCGTCAGGCGCGCAACTCGTGGGTTGATTTCGGCGTCGAAGGAGCACGGGGGCAGCTTGTTGTCGCCCTGGAGCGGGTGGGCATTTATGTGCCGGGCGGCACAGCGCCGCTGCCTTCATCGCTAATCCACGCCGCCGTGCCGGCTCAGGCGGCCGGTGTCGCCGAAATTATCGTCTGCTCGCCGCCCCAGCGCGCCACCGGCGAACCGGCCGACGTGGTGCTCGCAGCAGCGCAGATCGTCGGCGTTGATCGGGTATTTGCCGTTGGCGGCGCCCAGGCAATTGGGGCCATGGCTTACGGTACGGCAAGCGTGCCGCGGGTCGATAAGATCGCCGGGCCGGGAAACCGTTATGTGCTTCAGGCCAAACGCCTGGTGTTTGGCGCTGTCGGGATTGAGAGCTTGCCGGGCCCAACCGAAACGCTCGTGATCGCGGATCACGCGGCCGACCCCCGGCTGGTGGCCGCCGACTTACTGGCTCAGGCCGAACACGTCGAGGCGAGCGCAATCTTACTGACCGATGCGCCCGACCTGGCGCGGGCAGTGCAGGCCGAAGTGGCCCGCCAGCTCGCAGCCTTGCCCGAGCCGAATGCGAGCGCGGCGGGGGAAGCAGTGCGCGAGCGCGGCGCAATTGTGCTCGTCGCCGATATAAACACGGCGATCCAGGTGTCAAATGCTTACGGCCCGGAACATCTCTGCCTACTGCTCAGCGACCCATGGCCCTATGTTGGGCAGGTGCGCAATGCCGGCGGGATCTTTCTCGGCGAGCAGTCGTTTGAGGTGCTCGGCGACTATGTAGCCGGGCCGTCACACATCATGCCGACAGAAGGCACGGCGCGGTTCGCCTCGCCGGTAAATGTCGATGATTTTCGTAAGGTTATCTCGTTGGTCGGCCTGAACGCCGCCGGTCTGGCCCGGATTGGGCCGGCCGCCCAGCGCATCGCTGAAGCCGAAGGTCTCTTCGCCCATGCAGCCGCCGTCCGTGCGCGGCTTGAACATTCGAATGAGGGAGTATCATGAGTGGGTTCGTTGGGAGTTTTATCAATATTCTGTTTAATGTGTTGCTGTTCGCCATCCTCGGGCGCGTGCTGATGAGCTGGATCGACCCCCAGGGCAATATGTCCATTACGCGCATGCTCCAGGAGATCACCGAGCCGATCTTGGGGCCGATTCGCAGGATCCTGCCGAACTTCGGCATGATCGATCTTTCGCCGCTGGTGGCCATGTTGCTGCTCCAACTGCTTCAGGGCTTGATCCGCAATGTGATTTAGGGATGCCGTAGGGTTGCGGGCGAGCTTGCCCGTCTGCAACCCTACGCCTGAGAAAGACCCCGTTTGTGAGTGAACAGACGACTTCGAACAACCGGCGACTGCTGTTGCTGGTTGTGTTTCTTGCCGGCGTTGGAACGCTCGGGATCGAGATGGTGATACCGCGGTTGCTGGCGCCCTTCTTCGGCACCTCGCAGCCGATCTGGGCGGTTGTGATCGGCATGACCCTGGCTTACCTGGCGATCGGTTATCGCCTGGGCGGCGTGCTGGCCGACAAACAACCCGACGTGCGGGTGATGTATCGCCTGATCGCCTGGGCCGGGTTGCTTTGCGCCGTGATTCCGCTGGTTGCCCGGCCGGTGCTGCAACTGGCGCAATTCTCGCTGCGTAATGTCGTGGCCGGCGGCTTTCTCGGCGCGCTGGCCGTGGTAGTGCTGCTCTTTGCCGCGCCGGTAATCCTGATGGCCACAGTCGGGCCGTTCGCCATCCGGGTGATGCTGCGCGACACACGCGCAGGGCTGGAGTCGGTCGGGCGCACCGCAGGTACGATCTCGGCGCTCTCGACCGTCGGATCAATTCTGGGCACCTTTTTAACGGTGCTGGTGCTGATCCCGGCGATCGGCACGAACGGCACGCTCTATTTGTTTGCGCTCTTCCTGGTGGGCCTGGCGCTGGTAGGGCTGCGCGATGTACGCACGCTGATCATGCTGGGAGCCACGGTGTTACTGGCGATCATCAGCGCCGGGATCGGCGGGCAGATCAAAAGCGCCGACTGCCGTGATTGCCGGCTTGTCGCCGAGGTTGAGTCGGATGCGAACTACATCCAGGTGGCCCAACAGGATGTGACCTACAGCAATGGCGTTGTCGATCCGCGCCGGGTGCTGATCCTGAACGAAGGCCAGGCGATCCACTCGGTCTATCGGCTACGCTTCCAGGAGACCGGCGATCCGCTTGATCTACTCACCGACGGCGGCCCGTGGGACTACTTCAGTATTGCGCCATACCTCTACCCCGATGTGCAACCTGCCGACGTACAAAGCCTGGCGCTGCTCGGCTCGGCGGCGGGCAGCATTCCCAAGCAGTTTTTGGCAATTTACGGCCCTGAAACGACGATCGACGCAGTCGAGATCGACGGTGAGATTGTCGAGATGGGCCGGCGCTACTTTGATCTGGAAGATCAGGACCCGCGCTTCCCGAACTACACGACCCATGTGCAGGACGCACGCTATTGGCTGGCGACAACTGATCGGCATTACGACGTGATCGGAATGGACGCCTACCATCAGCCATATATTCCGTTTCACCTGACAACGGTTGAGTTTTTCCAGGAAGTGCGCGCCCGTTTGAACCCCCGCGGCGTGGCGGTGGTAAATGCCGGGCGTCCGCCGAGCGGCGATGATCGGCTGGTGAACGCATTGGCCTCAACGATGCTCGAAGTCTTCCCGCAAGTTTTTGTGATTGACACGCGCTTCTCGAATGCGATCCTGATCGGTGTGAACGAACCGGTTGGCGACGGTGTGGCGAACTTCGTAGCGAACACCGGGGCGCTGGATGTGCAGGCGCTGCAACTGGTCGCCTACTGGTCGCTGAATGAGGGGCGCTTCGGGCCGGTGCGCGAATTCACCGCCGACGAGGCCCGTTACACGCCCTTCACCGACGACCGGGCGCCCGTGGAGCAGTTGATCGACGGGCTGATTTTTAGTGCCGCGACGGGCGGGTAGAGGCGCGCGCCCCCACCCGCCTGCATCCGAATTGACAGACCCTACCGAGCTATGTTATCGTTATATTGACTTGACAACCCTTGTTCACATCGTATTGAAGCACCATGCCGTAGGTTAGCATGAACTGGAGCCGCTGGAACAACGAATCGTCTAACCCAATGTACGTACTGCCGCCCGGCAGTGCGCAAATTGTGTTGCAGACGGCGCGGCGCGGAGCCTGCTTCAGTACGGGGGTCGGCGCATGTCTGCGCGCCATTCGTGCGGTCTCTTCCGCCAGCCGGGGCAGGGTTATCGCGCTCTAGCCGGGGTATATTCACAACACCCCGTGCGAGAGCCATTGTTTACCAGAAACAACGGTTCTTAAGGGGGTGGTGCCTTGGGCCAGCGCGTCCTCGTTCTTAACGCCAGTTACGAGCCGCTCCAACTCATCTCCGTGCGGCGCGCCGTCATTTTGTTGCTCCAGGAGAAGGCCGAAGTCGTGGAGGCTGCGCGGCAGCAACTCCGTGCGCGGGCGTTCTCGCTTGATGTGCCCCTCGTGATCCGCCTCGTACGCTACATTCGGATTCCCCGCCGCCTCAAGTTGCCCTGCTCACGGCGCGGCGTCTTCGCGCGCGATCGCGAAACATGCCAATACTGCGGCATCCAGCCAGGCCGGACGCACCTGACAATGGATCACGTCGTACCGCGTTCGCAAGGCGGCGGTACAACGTGGGACAATGTGGTTACAGCCTGTCGTGATTGCAATCATCGCAAGGGTGGGCGCACACCCGATCAAGCCAATATGAAGCTGGCCATTGTGCCACGCCAGCCGCAGTATCTTGCGTTTGCACTATTGGGCGAACTCGAACGCCACGATGTCTGGCGCAAGTATGCCTTCGGCTAAACGGCGCGTCGGCGCGTTCGGCGAAACGCTTGCGCAGGATCATCTACGTGCCGCCGGTTACACGATCCTGGCCAATAACTGGCGTTGTCCACTCGGTGAGATCGACCTGGTTGCCCAATATGGCGACCAGGTTGTTTTTGTTGAGGTGCGTACACGCAAGATTGGGCCAGAAGGCGGCGCACAACCGGAGGAGTCGATCAGCCGTAGCAAAGCGCAGCGCCTGATCGCTCTGGCGTATAGCTATCTGGAAGCGGAAGGTTGGACGGAGGAAACAGTCTGGCGCATCGACCTGATTGCGATCGAGCTCGATCAGACCGGGCGGGTACGGCGGATCACGCAGATTGAGTACGCGGTTGGGGAATAAAAAAGGGCGTCGGGTCGCAGCAAACTGCCACCCAACGCCCTACCTTGGGTTTACACCACAACAACTTCCGGTTGGGGCACTTCAACAACGGGAACTGGGCCAAGCGCGATTTTGAGCACTTCGTCCATCGAGGAAACCGGGATGAGCGTCAGATCCTGACGCACTTTTTCCGGCAGTTCCACGATGTCCTTGGCGTTCTCCTTGGGCAGCAGGAAGGTGCGAATGCCTGCCCGGTGCGCAGCCAGGGTCTTCTCCTTGAGGCCACCGATCGGCAGTACCTTGCCACGCAGCGTTACCTCGCCCGTCATTGCTACATCGCGGCGCACCGGCTTACCGGTGAGCGCCGAGATCAGCGCTGTGGTGAGCGTAATCCCCGCCGATGGGCCGTCCTTGGGCACGGCGCCTTCAGGGATGTGGATGTGAATGTTGTGCTCCTCGAAATAGTTCGCATCGATGCCGAGTTCTGCGGAGCGCGAGCGCACATAGCTTACTGCCGCCTGGGCGCTCTCCTTCATTACATCACCCAATTGGCCGGTGAGTTGGAGGCCGGCCTTGCCCCTTACCGGCAACACCTCGATACTGAGGATGTCGCCGCCGGTGCTCGTCCAGGCCACGCCTGTTGCCACGCCCACTTCGTCGCGCTCTTCAGCGAGGCCGAAGCTGAAGCGCTCGGGGCCAAGGTAAGTCGCTATGTCGCCAACATCGATAGTGAACTCGGACGCACCGGCTTCGGCGCCGGGTTCGCTGAGCCCAGCCACCTTACGGGCAACCTTGCGGCACAGGCTGGCGATCTCACGCTCCAGGCTGCGCACGCCGGCTTCACGAGTGTACTCGCGGATCAGCTTCATCACTGCTGCATCACTGAGCGTCAACTGCTCGGTTTCCAGGCCGTGAAACTCGCGCTGCTTGGGGATCAAGAAGCCCTTAGCAATCTCAAGCTTCTCGTCCTCGGTGTAACCGCCGATCTCGATGATCTCCATGCGGTCGCGCAGCGGGCTGGGGATCGGTTCGAGCTGATTCGCCGTGGCAATAAAGACCACTTTGCTCAGGTCGAAGGGAATCTCCAGGTAGTGATCGGAGAAGGTACTGTTCTGCTCCGGGTCGAGCACTTCGAGCAGCGCTGAAGTCGGGTCGCCACGGAAATCGGCGCCAACCTTATCGATCTCGTCGAGCACATAGACCGGGCTGTTGCTCTTGGCCGTTTTCATACCCTGGATCACCCGGCCGGGCATTGCGCCGATGTAGGTGCGCCGATGGCCGCGGATCTCGGCTTCGTCGCGCACACCGCCGAGGCTGGCCCGCACGAACTGGCGGTTCAGCGCACGGGCGATGCTGCGCCCGAGGCTCGTCTTACCAACGCCGGGCGGGCCAACAAAGCAGAGGATCGGGCTGCGCATCTTGTTGCCGGCCAGCTTGCGCACGGCCAGATATTCGAGAATACGCTCTTTAACCTTCTCCAGCCCGTAGTGATCCTCGTCGAGCACCTTCTGGGCCGCGACGATACTAATCTCAGGAAACTCCTCAGTCGCCCAGGGCAGATTGATGATCCAATCCACATAGGTGCGAATCACACCGGCCTCAGGGCTGTTCATGCCCTGCTGGGCGAGGCGCTTGATCTCGTGCAACGCCTGGTTCTTCACATACTCCGGCGCTTCCAGTTCGTTCACCTTACGCCGCAGTTCATCGATCGGGTCGTCGCTATCCTCGTCTTCGCCGAGTTCGCGACGGATCACGCGCATCTGCTCGCGCAGGAAGTACTCACGCTGGCTCTGGTCGAGGACTTCTTTCGTGTCCTGCTGGATCTTTGCCCGCAGCTTGAGCAGTTCAAGCTGACGCGCCAGCACCATGTAGGCCTTGCGCAGGCGATCCATCGGATCGAGGGTGTTGAGCACCTCCAGCCGATCGCGGAAATCGAAGGCCGGCCCCCAGGTGACAATATCGGCCAGATGACCAGGCCGCTCGATGCGATGGACAAACTGCACGGCCTCCTGCGGCACCTCGCCCAGGTGATCGACGAACTCGTCTACCTGCTGCTTGACGGTGTCCATCAGAGCCTCGGTCTCCATACCGGCTACATCCAGATCGAAGACAGGCCGACAGCGCACGCGATAGAAGGGCGTGATCTGTGATGCGTCAATAATCTCGGCGCGATGCAAACCCTCAAGGATAACGCGCGCGGTGCCGTCGGGCAACTTGGCAAATTCGTCCAAGCGGGCGATCACGCCGATCGGCGGCAGCTCTTGAGCCTGAGTGCTTTTGTAGCCCTCTAGTTCGTGTTCGCGCACAAAAATCAGCAATACTTCGTGATCTTCTTCCCAGGCGCGTTCCATGGCTCGGTAGGATTTGCCCTGCGGCACCTGAAGCGGGATCGTCATGTGGGGCATGATCACCATCTCGCCCAGCACCACCAGGGGCAAGCTCCGCTCATCGCCGGCTGTTGCGGCAATATCCTCAACGGCGGAGTTCAGCGGTTGGGTCTCGTCGTTCATCGGGCTCCTCGTAAGCTACAATACCTAGTGAATATCGTGGGCTAAGGCGAGCAGTTCGCGGTCTGCATCGCGGAACTGCATCGAATAGAGTCGGGCGTACCGGCCGCGAGCGGCCAACAATTCGGCGTGATTGCCGAGTTCAACAATTGCGCCGTCAACAATCACGGCGATCCGGTCGGCACGGCGGATCGTGCTGAGCCGGTGCGCAATAATGATGCTGGTGCGATCGCGCATTAAGCGTTCCAGCGCTTCTTGCACCAACCCTTCACTCTCGGTATCGAGCGCACTCGTAGCCTCATCGAGAATGAGGATGCGCGGATCTTTCAGGATGGCCCGTGCAATCGCCACACGCTGACGCTGGCCGCCGGATAATTTAACGCCGCGCTCGCCGACGTTCGTGGCATAACCATCGGGCAAGGCCAGGATGAAATCGTGTGCATTAGCTGCCTGCGCCGCCGCCTCAACTTCGGTATCGGTGGCAGCGAGCCGGCCGTAGCGAATGTTCTCGCGAACGCTGCCGCTGAACAACTGGGTCTCCTGCGGCACGATCCCGATCTGCGCGCGCAGACTGGCCAGCGTAACATCACGCACATCGTGGCCGTCGATCAGCACCTGCCCGGCGCTCACATCGTAGAAGCGCGGGATCAGATTGGCGATGGTGCTCTTCCCGGCACCACTCGGCCCAACCAGCGCCAACACCTCGCCGGGAGCGATGTCGAGGGAGATGCCATTGATCACGGCAGCAGGCGGCAGGAGGCCGAAGGCAGGTTCCACGCCATTCTTGGGAACTGTACTTGTATCTTGGCGTCCTGCCTCGTGAACTGCTATAAGCTCCGCACCGTTTTGCATTGGCGTTCCTGAATCCTGCGCCCTGCCTCCGGCCTCCTGATCATAGGCGAACGTCACATCCTCAAGCGTCACCCGACCAGCCACCGTGTTCAGGACAAGCGCATCAGGGCGATCGACGATCTCCGGCGGCGTGTCGAGCAGTTCGAAGACGCGAGTGATCGCGCCGAGCGCCTCCTGGATCTGGCCAAAGAGCACCGCGAAACTGCCCAGTGTGCCGCCAATACTGCCCGCGTAGAGCATAAATGCCACCAGGTCGCCGGCGCGCATTGCGCCGCTCAGCACCAGACGTGCGCCGACATAGAGCACGCCGGCCATGGTGGCCCAGGCAGCGAGGGCAATCAGCGGCTGAAAGATCGCCCGCACCCGCGCCCGTTTCATGGCCATCTGAAAGGTGGCCTCGATCGCATTAGTAAAGCGCCCGATTTCATACGGCTCGCGGGCAAAGCTCTGCACGACGCGCACGCCGGTGGTCGTTTCCTCCAGCACGGCAGCCGATTCGGCCAGACGATCTTGCACTTGCATTGAGAGGCCGCGCAGCCAGCGCCCGAAGAACATGCCCAGGAGCGTCACCGTCGGCACCAGAACCAACGCCAGCATGCTCAATTGCCACGAGACGATCAGCATCAGCACAAGCGCGCCGATGAACTGCACCACCGATTGCAGCAACGTAGCGACATTCGAGGTCAGCGCCGTCTGGATCAGCGAGACATCATTCGTGATCCGGCTGGTGATCTCGCCGGTGCGGCGGTTACTGAAGAAGCCGAGTGAGAGCCGTTGCAGGTGGCTGTAGGCCTGAATCCGCAGATCGCTCACCACTCGTTCGCCGACGAATGAAAGCGCGAAGGTTTGTACCAGACTAAAAACGGCCTGGAAGACGGCGACGACCAGCAAGCCGATCACCACCTGATTGAGCGGAAAAACCGTGTCGCCGGTGATCGCATTGACCAGTTGGCCAACGGCGAGGGGCAACACCAGGCCGACGGAAGTGGCGACGAGCATCGCCAGAATGGCGGCCGCCATCCAGCCCCGATATGGGCGAAGATACGCGAGCAACCGGCCCCAACGTACATCACGCGAGGAACGCAATACGGAAACCACGGCGAAAGACCGCGCGCCGCGTTGTTCAGGTTTATGTTGTTGTGCGCTCTGGGTTGCGCTACTCACAAAACATCCTTTGCTAGTACGCTAAAACGTAAGTCCGCCTACGGCGGACGCCGCACTGTGGCGGGCGCAAACCCGTGTACAACCCCTGGCGAACTTCCGCCGAGTTGGACTAGGCCCAACGGCCACCTTCGCCCCGCTCCAGCACCCGGCTCATGCCAATCAGCATGCGATCAAGTAATTGCATCAGTCGATCGACTTCTTCTTCGTTGAGATGGGCCAATGCAGCCAGCATCTGCTCGTGGCGCGCGTGCTTGATCTCAACGATCAGCTCGCGACCACGCGACGTTACCTGCACGAGCACCTGCCGCCGATCGCCCTCACTATTACGGGTGCGCTCGGCCAATTGTTGCTTCTCCAGCCGATCCACAACGCCGGTAAGCGAGGCCGCCGACTGCTGAGTCTGGTCGGCGAGATCCGACATTTTGCATGCCTCGCCGATCTGGTGCAGATGGAGCAGCGTATAAAATTGAGGCAGCGTCATGCGAAAGCGATCTTCATCGAGAAGTTGCATAAACTGGCGTTGGGCCAACCAGCTAATCTGCATCACAGCCCGCTCGATCTCTTCATGCGGGCTGCGCTCATCACGCTGCTGTGTCTGCTCACGATGCTCCGAGACCATATGTTGCGCTTTCGTAGATTGCCGCCGACTAACCCTGTCTACCCTAAATAATCAACGTTGTTGAGTATATCACTGCTAAAGCATCGTGTAAAGGGCAAGTTAAACAGGCCCACTAGTAAAAAAATGGTATACTAGAATATCCCCAGCGTTGGGCGTATTCGCAACATAACGCCTCCCAAAATCTGTCAGGTGCGGCACAATGGCATCTGTATACCCAAAACCGCCCTGTATCCGTACCCGACAGCCTGCATCTGAAAGGTAGCGCCCCGATTGAGCGACGGCAATGCGATCGAACTGCGCGATATTGTCAAGCGCTTTGGCGACGTTACAGCGGTAGACCACGTATCGCTCCAGATCCGCGACGGCGAGTTTTTCTCGATGCTGGGGCCGAGCGGCTGTGGCAAGACGACTTGTCTGCGCATGATTGCCGGCTTTGAGTACCCGAGCAGCGGCCAGATTATGATCCACGGTCGCGAGATGGCCACAATTCCGCCGCACCAACGCCCAGTGAACACCGTATTCCAATCGTACGCGCTCTTCCCGCATATGAGTGTTGCCGAAAACGTCACTTTTGGCCTGGAAATGAAACGCCTGCCGAAGAGCGAGATCGGCACGCGCTTGCAGCAGGCGATGGATCTGGTGCGGTTGGGTGGTTATGCCGACCGCCGCCCACGCCAGCTTTCCGGCGGGCAGCAGCAACGCGTGGCGCTGGCGCGTGCACTGATCAACCAGCCCGAGGTGTTGCTCCTCGACGAACCGCTTAGCGCGCTCGACCAGAAGCTGCGCAAAGAGATGCAGCAAGAACTCAAGAGCCTCCAAGAACGAGTGGGGATTACCTTCATTTTTGTTACCCACGACCAGGAAGAGGCGCTGACGATGTCCGACCGAATCGCCGTGATGAGCCAGGGCAAAGTGCTCCAAATCGGCACGCCGACCGAGATCTACGAGCGCCCGAACTGCACCTTTGTGGCCGATTTTATCGGCGAGACGAATTTTGTGGAAGGCAAGGTGATCGCGAACGGCGGCGACTTCGCGACGATTGAGACGCCCAGCGGCCTGCGGTTGCGCGGTTTTACGCCGCGGCCGGTGAGCGTGGGCACAACGGCGACCCTCTCGGTGCGCCCGGAGAAGATTCGCATCGCCGCCACCTGCGCCCCCGACGCCGACCCGACCGGCACGCTCAGCGCGCGCGTCGAGCGCGTGACCTACATCGGCAGCGATACCCGCATTACCGTGCGGCTCAGCGACGAGCGTACGCTGGATGTTTGGGAGCAAAATACGCTCAGCACGCTCGACCGCGACGCGTACTGGCAACCGGGCGAGGCGGCATACATATCGGTGACGCCGAACAATGCGCTGGTGCTGACGGAATGAGGGGATTTGTATGATTGCCGGCGGCTCCGCCGGCAATCATACAGCCACTTCAGAAATGATTCGGGAGTGCTGTATGGGAACTATACATGGCACCACAACCGCTTGCTGATGAATTGAAACGGCGTGATCGGACGCGCTTGGCCGGACTGCTTTCACCGGGGCTGTTCTATTTGCTGGTGTTCTTCGCGTTGCCGCTGGTGATCATCCTGCTTTATAGCTTTCTCACCAATGGCCCGCGCGGGAATGTGGTCTGGCAGTTTACGCTGGGCAACTACATTGATCTCTTTACCCGTTCGATTTATGTAAATGCCTATGTGCGCTCAATTGTAATCAGCGTGCAGACAACGCTGATCTGCCTGTTGCTCGGTTATCCGCTGGCGCTGTTTATTGCCCGCAGCCCGCAGGCGTGGCGCGTACCGCTGCTCATTCTTATTCTCATCCCGTTCTGGACGAATTTTCTGGTGCGCATCTACGCCTGGCAGATTATTCTCGCCAACAACGGCTTGATCAACAATGCACTCAGCGCGGTTGGCATTGGGCCAATGGGCCTGCTCTATACCGAAGGCGCGACCTTACTCGGCTTGGTGTACGGCGAACTGCCGTTTATGGTGCTGCCGCTCTACGCCGCCCTCGACCGCTTCGATTTTAACTTGATGGAAGCCGCCGCCGACCTGGGCGCTAATCGGCGGCAGGCCTTCATGCGGGTGATGCTGCCAATGACCATGCCGGGTATCGCCGCCGGATCGGTGCTGGTGTTCGTGCCGACGATTGGCCAGTTTGTGGTTTCCGAACTACTCGGCGGCGCGAAGGTAGATTACATCGGCAACCTGTTACAGCGGCTCTTCCTGCGCTCGAACCCACCGAATTGGCCGCTTGGCTCGGCGATGGCAGTGATCATGATGGCCGTCCTGTTGGGCCTGATCTTGCTTTACTTCCGGTCAACGACAGAGGAAGACCGATGATCGAAGCGACGCCGCAAACACAGGTTCGCCCGCAAGCGCGCGCCGCAGCCGGCCGTGAACGGATCACTCTCGGCGCTTTCAGCCTCAGTGCCTATGCCGTGGCCCTGTACCTGTTCCTCTACATTCCGATTGTGATCCTGGTGATTTTTTCGTTCACCCGCGATGAGTTTGGCGTGCGCTGGACCGGCTTCACCCTCGAGTGGTATGTGCGGCTCTTCAACGATGCGCGAATGATGGGCGCGGCGCTGAACACGCTGTATGTTGCCGTGGCGTCAACCGTTGTTTCAACAATTCTAGGCACGCTCACTGCACTGGCGATGGAACGCTTCCGCTTCCGCGGGCGCGGCGCCGTCGATAGCCTGCTCTACCTGCCGATCGTGATCCCGGAGATCGTGATGGCCGTAGCGCTATTGGCCTTCTCAGCGCTGATCTTCGAGATCATTCGCCTGGTGACCGGGATCAATATGCGGCGCAGCCTTACCACGGTGACCCTGGCGCATATCGCGTTCAGCATCTCGTTTGTGGTGATTGTGGTGCGCACCAGCCTGAAAAACTTCGACATGCGCCTGGAGGAAGCCGCCGCCGACCTAGGCGCCGACCGCTGGCGGATCTTCTGGCGGATCACTTTCCCGCTGATTTTACCGGGCATTGTCGGCGGGGCGCTGCTGGCCTTCACGCTCTCGCTCGACGATTTTATTATCAGCCTGTTTCTCTCCGGCCCCGGCACCTCGCTTTTGCCCGTCGAGGTGTACAACAAGGTTCGACGCGCAGTTACGCCGGAGATCAATGCGATCTCGACCCTGATGCTGCTGCTCTCGATGATTCTGGTCGTGCTCTCACAGATGGTGCAGCGCCGGAAATGAACGCAGGCTCACTGAGCGCGTGAGGGCGTGAACGCACTGAGCCAGGGTTTGTATCCATCAGGATCCTTACACAGTGAATTCACTCGTGGTCGCACTCAGTAGTCTCAGCTACTCAGTGCCTCAGTGATCCAAATGAACATATCCCGGCATACCCGGTTTCATTATTAGGAGGTGCTGTACATGACTATTCGCCATTGGACATTGATGCTTGTTTTGGCCCTGCTGCTGCCGGTGCTGGCCGCCTGTGGCGGTGGCGAGGTCGTCAGCCCAGGAAATGAGTACGGGACGGGGGGGAGCGACACAGATTCTTCAAGCACCGTCGGCGCCGACGGGGTTGATCGCAGCCGCCTGGCGAACGAACTCTACTTCTACAACTGGTCGGATTATATCGATCCGGAGTTGCTTGAAGATTTTGAAGCCGAGTACGGTGTGCGCGTTATTTTGGACACCTACGACAGCAATGAAGATATGATCGCCAAGGTGCGCGCCGGTAACTCGGGCTACGATATTGTCGTGCCGTCCGACTACGCAGTCCAGATTATGGGCGAAGAGAACCTGCTGCTCGAACTGGATCGCAGCCTGCTGACGAACTACGGCTCGCTCGAAACCGATCTGTTGGGCCTTTACTTCGATCCCACAAACACCTTGTCGTTGCCCTACTTCTATGGCATTACCGGGATTGCCTACAACCGTGCAGCACTGGAAGAGCTCGGCATTGCGACGCCGGTTGATAGCTGGTCGTTGCTGTTCGACCCCGGATTGGCCGGCCAGATCAGCGGGCGCTTTAGTATGCTCGACGACGAACGCGAGGCGCCGGCAGCCGTGCTGAAGTGGCTCGGTCGTTCGGTGAACGAAACCGAACCGTCGGAACTAAGCGAAGTCGAGGCGATCTTGATCAATCAAAAGCCCTTTCTGGCTTCGTACTCCAGCTCGGATGTGAACCGACGCCTAGCGAGCGGCGAGTATATCGCGGCGCACGCCTGGAGCGGTACAGCATTGCAAGCGCGCAGTGGGCTTGAGGGCGAGTTTTCGGGCAATCCCGACATTAACTTCGTCATTCCGCAAGAGGGCGGCGTGATCTGGATGGATAATGTGGCTATTCTGGCCGACTCGCCGAACGCCTACACCGCCCATGTGTTCATCAACTTCCTGATGCGCCCGGAGATCGCTGCGCGCAATACCGAGTGGGTCGGCTACCTGACCCCGAACGCCGAGGCAGTCGATCTGCTCTCAGAAGAACTCACAACCCTTTACGCTGAAGGTTTTGCACCCTCGGAAGAAACGCTCGAACGGCTCGAATGGATCGAGCGTAACGCAGCGACGGCAGCCTTCACCGACCTGTGGACGGTAGTGAAGGGCGAATAGGCAGCACCGATAGATCGGGCCATGAATCAGGAGCGGCGCGTCACGACGCGCCGCTCTTGATTCATCTATGCAACCGCAATCTGCTCCAATACCGCTCGCACGTGGGCAATCTCATCGGCGTTGACGGTGTGGCCCATGCCGGGGTAGATCTGCTCGGTCACGTTAGCGCCGATCCCGCGCAAAAGCTCGCTAGAGCGTTGCACGCGCTCCAGTGGGATGTGAAAATCCACATCGCTACAGCCCAGAAAGGTTGGCGTGGCGGCGAGCGAACCGCTGTAGGTACGCGGCTGGTCGCCGTTTTCGATCAGCGCGCCGCTCAAAGCAAACAGGCCGCCATAGCGCTGCGGGTTGCGCGCAGCGTACTCCAACGCCAGGCACGCGCCCTGCGAGAAGCCGAGCAGTGCAATCCGTTCGGTGGGCAGGCCGGCGGCATTTAGGTGATCGATCAGCGCACCGACGCGATCGAGGGCGGCAGTGAGCCAGGGTTCATTCTGGGCAACCGGTGCGATGAAACGCTGCGGATACCAGGCGTTATTGGCGGCCTGCGGCGCAAGAAAGGCCAGCTCGCCAAGGTCAATTTCCGGCGCCAGCGTTAGAATATCCTGCGCACTGGCACCGCGTCCGTGGAGCATAATCACAGCGGCCCGTGCTTGCTCAAGCGGTACGCCGGCGGCCAATACGGCCTGAGTGCTGTGTAGGTTTTGCATGCATCTAGGCTTTCTTTTGCTAAAGGAAGGGCGGCAAGCCGATCCCTGATCGAGCCGACTGCCTTCCGCCTCCTGAACTGCAAACGGTCAAACGCAAACTGCGAACGGTCAGACTGCCGATCACTCCTGCCACGGCGCAACCTGCAACGGCGTCAACACCCACATAATATCGTCGCGATGCTGCTCCATCCAGGGCGGCAATTTCAGGGTTGTGCCCAGGCTGTCCACCGGCTCATCGACGGCGAAACCGGGGCCGGCGGTGGCCAACTCAACAATATGCCCGTCGGGATCGCGGGTGTAGATACTCTTGAAATAGACGCGATCCATCACTGGCGAGACCGGCAGACCCGCCGCCAGCAAACGATCACGAAAGGCCAGTTGGGTTGCTTCGTCGGGCACGGCCAGCGCAAAATGGTGCGTCTGACCGGCGCCCATGCGTACCCGCGGGCTTTGCGCCGGATCGCGCTCGAAGTACGTAATGATCGAGCCGGGCCGACCGGATTCGTCGCCCCAATACCAGTGCGCCGAGTTCGGGTCGTCGAAGTTGTTGGTCATTTTCACGCGGCGCATGCCCAGCAGATCGCCGAAGAAGGCGTGGGTACGCTCGATATCGGCGCCGATGGCAGTGATATGGTGCATGCCCTGCATCAAGGCCATAGCGGGCGTGATCGTCGGCACCGGCTCGGGCCAGGTGCGTGCCGTAATCGTGGCTGCGTCGCGGTTGTTTACCAGCATTTGCGCAGGCGGCGCACGAAAGGCCATGCCGATCGCGGCGGGCGCCTCATCGACTGTCCAACCGGGACCATCGGTGGCAATCTCGATGATCACGCCATCTGGGTCGCGAAAGTAGATTGACGTGAAATAGTGCCGATCGAATGGCCCATCGACGCTCAGGCCGAGATCGGTCAGGCGGCGCTTCCACTTGAGCAGTCCGTCGTAATCGGCCACACGGATCGCGAAATGGTGCGTGCCGCCGATGCCTGGCTGGCCTTTGGTGGCATGCGCCCACTCGAAAAAGGTGATCGCCGTGCCGGGGCGGCCCTGGGCATCACCAAAGTAGAGGTGATACGCGCCCGGATCGTCGAAATTAACCGTCTGCTTGACCAACCGCTGTCCAAGCACCTGCGTATAAAAATCGACTGTACGCTGGGCATTGCTGCTGACAAGCGTGATATGGTGGAGGCCGGTGATCATTACAGTGCTCCTTTAGAACTAAAGTTAGGGTTTAGCATTTTAGTATGTCTGCCCCGCGCTGAAGGACGTGGCGCGTTTTCTGCGCCCGCATGGCTGCGGGCTGAAGCCCGTGCCGTACCAAGCCCCTATGCCCCACGCTGAAGCCCGTGCCGCACCAAGCCCCTATGCCCCACGCTGACTGCGTTCGAGTTTGCCGAGCAGGCGCATCAGTTCGCGTTGTTCTTCGCGGGTCAGCCCATCGAAACGGGCGGCTTGCCAATCCTCGTGAGCGGGCACAACGGCAACCCAGAGTTTGCGCCCGGCATCGGTAAGCACCAGCTGATTGGTGCGCCCCACTGGGCAGCGCCGCACCAGCCCACGTGCTTCGAGCTTATCGAGCAGTTGCGTAATATTGCCTTGCGTAACCAGCAAGTTGCGCGCCAGTTCTTGCTGGGTGATCCCTTCGGCAGCGCCAAGCTGGGCGATCACATCAAACTGCGCATAACTCAGATCCCAACGCCGCAACTCATCCGCCGCCGCCCGCTCAGTCCGCCGCAAAATCCGCAGCAAGTGCAACCAGGCGATCACCGCCGGTCGGCGCGTACTGCGTTTTGAGGTTTGATTGGCATGTTCGTTTTCCACACCAACACTTTAGCACTAAACTGTTAACATGTCAAGCTCATGGCTGCGCCAATCAGTCAGCCGCTGTTGCGCCGCCCGTGCTCTCGCGCACCACCAGGGTTGGCGAAACGACGATCTGCACCGGGCCTTCAACCTCGTCGTCGATGCGATCGAGCAACAGCTTGGCAGCAGTCCGCCTGCGACTACGATTGGCAGGTAGTAGGTAGACACCACAATCCTCCGTTGTAGGTCAATGTCGCTGCATCCTGGCGGCGATCCATGCTTTGCCTACACCGGTGAGCAGCCCCAGGAAGGCGGTGAGATAGAGCCACCAGGTAACATCGGGGATCTGCTGCTGTAGAGTTGTAAGCGGCAGCCCGATCAGGACTGGGAGGCCAACGAGCAGCAAAACCGGGAACACTAGCTCAATCACGATCGGAAACCATAGCCTGAGGGCCGACGAGGGCTGGGCGCTAATCTGCCGTCGCCAGCGGCCCAGACGCACCAGTGTCGTTACCTGGTTGAGAATAATCAACCCGAGCCCTGCTGTGATCAGCATCAGGAACACACTCAGACTGACTGTCTGAGGCGGGGCTGGCTGCCCGCTCAGGATCGCCGCGATTCCATCGGCCAGATCGTGGCTTGTCGGGCGGCCAAAAAAGCTCGCGGCATTGGTGAGCACAGCCACGCCCCACCCGCTCTCGGGCAACAGCACCAACTTGCCTCGGTAGTGTGGCAGCATGCCGCCGTGGTGCGGAACGTGAAACAGCTCACCGCCGACGGCTGGCGTTTCGTCGGCCCCGACGAGGGTGAGATGGCCTGTGGCGAGTTCGGACCCGGACGTCTGGCCGAACCCGAGGCGATCTTCGACGCGATCCTTGAGGCGCTGGGTCAGGCCAAGCCCGCCAAGCCGCCGGCGCGCCTGGCCGGTCCCGGCCCGCTGAAAGGCCGC
>JBBRUG010000089.1:0-18385 GCA_038247995.1 Chloroflexales bacterium
AGGAAGGAGTTTTTCGCGATTATCACGCTCCGCGGAGCGACGAACTGCTTGTTTCGCCGAAACGCTTTCTTGGATCGCGCATCGAGCAGGTGCTGCCGCCGGAGGTCGCCCTGCGCACCCGTCAGGCGATGGATGCCTTGCACCATACCGGTACGTTACAGATCTTCGACTATAGCATTGAGCGTGAAGGCGCGTGTTATGTCTATGAGGCACGCCTGGCCAGCGTCGAGAATGAGGGCATTTTAGTGATGGCGCGTGATGTCACCGAAATGCGCCGCAGCACCGATACTTTGCGCCAAGCCAAAGAGCGCGCCGAGGCCGCCGACCGCGCCAAGTCGATGTTTGTCGCGCAGATGAGCCACGAAATTCGCACGCCGCTGAATGCCGTGATCGGCATGGTCGAGCTATTGCTCGAAACACCGCTAAGCGCTGAACAGCGTGAATACGCCGCCATGATCAACACCGGCGGCCAGAGCTTGCTGGCGATCATTAATGATATTCTCGATCTGGCTCGGATCGAAGCGGGGCGGATCGATCTCGACATGCAGCCGTTCGGGTTGGCCGAATGTTTGGAGGAAAGCCTGGATCTGGTACGGCATACCGCCCTGGAAAAAGGCCTGAGACTCCATAGTGTCGTGGCCGACGATCTGCCGAAACAAGTGCTGGGCGATGCGCCGCGGCTGCGTCAGATCATTGTGAATTTGTTGGCCAATGCGATCAAATTTACCGAGTCCGGCGCCGTAACACTTAGTGCAACCTGCTCAGATCACACCACCGATCAGGCAACCGTAACCATCAGCGTGAGCGATACGGGAATTGGGATCGCCCCCGAACAGATCGATGCAATCTTCGCGCCCTTTGTCCAGGCCGATGGGAGCATCTCACGGCGGTACGGCGGCACCGGTCTGGGCCTTACGATCAGCCGCCAGCTTACCGCACTGATGCACGGCACCCTGCAGGGTACCAGCACACCGGGACACGGCTCGACCTTCACGCTAATTATTCCCTTGAGGACGCTCGACCGCTCTGCGGCGCCGACCGATGCTGCGCTCAGGGAACTGTCGGTTCTAACCCCAGGAAATGGAGCGCAACCGGAAGCGACCGGGCCGAACCACTTTTTGATTGTCGAGGATAATCCGATCAACCAGGAAGTGCTCCGCCATATGCTCCTGCGGCTCGGTTACTCCTGCGATATCGTCGCTAGCGGCGCCGCTGCACTTGAGGCACTGCAAATCAGATCTTACCCAATTGTTCTGATGGACGTGCAGATGCCTGAGCTTGACGGTCTCGCCACAACCCAGATCATTCGCGCACTAGGGGATCAGATCATTCAACCGGTGATTATCGCGGTAACTGCATCAGCGTTGACCGGGGATCGCGAACGATATCTTGCGACTGGAATGGATGCGTATCTCAGTAAACCGATCAGCCTCACTGCCTTGCAAGATGTTGTGCACCATGTCACAAGGCACAAGAGTTAGCAGCGCTGAAGGATTAGACTCTAACGCTACTAATCATTCGCCCCAAACAGGTAGCAGCGGCTGAATACGCTCGGGCAGTGTGACAAAAAAGTTGGGATCGAAGGCGAGGATAGCCCCAACCGCTACGGCTAGCGCCAAAATGATCGCCGTAAGCCAGATCAACCAGGATGGAAGGCTGCGCGGGAGGCGCGGCCCGCCCAGCGCCGGCGGCGGCGCAATCGGCTCGATGTAAAAGTTCTGCCGAAACTCCGCTAACACCTCCTCGGCGGGCATACCTAGATGCTCGGCATAGTTGCGCACCATCTGCAAGGCCACCGGCCCACGCGGCAGTAAGGTGAACTTCTCATCTTCCATTGCTTGCAAGTACGACATCCGAATCTTCAGATCGTTTTCGACCTGCACAAGCGTGTACTGCCGCCGCAAGCGTTCGCCACGTAAACTGGCGCCTAGGCCCTGCGGCAGATCGTCCGTCGCCGGGGTGGGTTCGCTGCGCGGCGGCAGCGGCGTACGCAGCAGCGCCAATTCCTCGGCTTCACTCATAAACACACTGCTTTGCTCAGGATCATCGCGACGGCGCGGTTTGGCCGGCGGTGGCGGAGCCGAACGGACCGCAGCACTGCGTAGTGGTGTGGCAACCGTTCCCAGCACAGGCACAGCAGCGGACAGACGCGCCCGTATGCGGGCCAGCAGTTCAGCCGAACGGTATGGTTTGGCGATATAATCAACCGCGCCGGCTGCAAAGCCGCGCACCACATCTTCTTCGCGACCCGCCTGACTCAACACGATCACCGGCGCCTGAACCGCTAAACGCTCCAGCGCGTTCCAACCGGCGCCGCCGCCGGTCTGAACCTCTAGGAGCACCAGATCCGGTCGCTGTTCGGCAAACAGCGTTTCGGCATGATCCAGATCGCTGCTCTTAAGCACATCAAAGGCTGCGTCTGCGAGTTGCCGCGCCAGGCCGGCCAATAATGCCACGTCATCGTCTATAATGAGAATCGCCGTCAAGCGGAGGCTCCTTTGCGCACTGAGCAGAGCACATGAACCACTGATGGCGCTGACCGGGTGGCTCGCTCCGCTCGCGCTATCATTGGACAAGCTCAATATTTCTGCCTACTGCTCATGGCAGAACCGCGGGAAGGTCATTCGGGGCGATATTATACCATGTCAATGCATACCTACTACGATATTATTGTCATCGGCGGCGGCCACGCCGGCTGTGAGGCGGCCCACGCCGCTGCCCAAATGGGTTGCCGCACCTTGCTGCTCACAATCGATCTCGACAAGCTCGGTCACATGTCGTGCAATCCGAGTATCGGCGGCCCGGCCAAAGGCCACCTCGTACGCGAGATCGATGCCATGGGCGGCCTGATCGGGCGGATCACCGACCGCAGCTTTATTCAGATTCGTACCCTGAACGAAAGTAAAGGGCCAGCGGTGCAATCGCTGCGCGCCCAGTGCGATAAACGGCTCTACGCGCAACTGATGAAGGCGACGCTGGAGAGCGTGCCCAACCTCGATCTGCGGCAGGCGATGGTGGAAAGAATCGAGCCGATGCAACAGGCAACAGGCAACAGGCAAGACGATGTTGCCGCTCAAGGCTCCGCCACGGCGCCTTATGCCTTTTGTATCTATACGCATACCGGTTTCACCTACCACGCGCGGGCGCTCGTGCTCACAACAGGCACGTTTCTGCGCGGCCGGGCAATCACCGGCCAGGCGCAGTGGGGCGCTGGGCGGGCAGGCGAGGCGCCGGCCATCGCGTTGGGCGAAGATCTCGCCAGCCTCGGCTTCCCGCTCGTGCGGCTGAAAACCGGTACACCGCCGCGGATCAACGCCCGCTCGATCGACTTCAGCCTAAGCGAAGTGCAGCACGGGAGCAGCACGCCGTTGTATTTTGGGCATTATTATGCCGACGACAGACCACCGACCACAGACGACAGTCTGATCATTGTCGATGACGGTCGTCCGTCGTCTGTCGTCCGTCGTCCCACTCCCGCTTACAGCGGCCCGCCTGCGCCCGTCTACCCCCACCCGATGCGCGCCGGTTGGCGGCCGCAACTGCCGTGCTACCTGGTGCATACCACGCCCGAGTTTCACGCGATTGTGCAGGCCAACCTCGACCGGGCGCCGCTCTTCAGCGGAGTGATCGAAGGAGTTGGGCCGCGCTATTGCCCGAGTATCGAAGACAAGATCGTGCGCTTCGCCGACAAGGAGCGCCACAGCATGTTCCTCGAACCCGAGGGCTGGGGCACCTACGAAGTGTATGTGCAGGGCTGTAATACCTCGCTGCCCGAAGATGTGCAATGGGCGATGTTACGCAGCATTCCCGCCCTGCGCAACGCCGAACTGCTCCGCGTCGGCTATGCGATCGAGTACGATGCCGTGGCCACGGGTGAAGTAGGCGCCGATTTGCAGGCCCGCCGGCTGCCGGGGCTATTCATGGCCGGCCAGATCAACGGCACCACCGGCTACGAAGAGGCCGCCGCCCAGGGCCTGATGGCCGGGATCAACGCCGCCCGCGCCGTACAGGGCGCTGCAGCCGTGATCCTCAGCCGGGCTGAGGCGTACATCGGCGTGCTGATCGACGATCTGGTCACCAAAGAGATCCGCGAGCCGTACCGCATGTTCACCTCGCGCGCCGAACATCGGTTGCTGCTGCGCGACAATAACGCCGACCTGCGCCTGACGCCGCTTGCGGCCACGCTCGGCCTGGTAGACGCCGCCCGCGCCGCCGCCGTTGAGCAGAAGCGCGCCAGTACGCAGGCGCTCCACGAACACCTTGCCGGGCGGCGCGTCTTCCCATCAGCCGACACAAACGCCGTCCTCGGCACTGCCGGAATAGCCCCACTGAGCCAACCGGCGAGCGCCCTCGATCTGCTCAGCCGGCCGGCGGTGCGCTACAGCCAGCTGCAAGCCGCCCTCGATCTACCTGAAGCGCCGGATATGGCGATCGAACAGGTGGAGGTACAGGCCAAGTACGGTGGTTACATCGCCCGCCAGGAGCGCGAAGTGGCTCGCGTACGCAAGATGGAGACGCGGCGCATCCCCGCCGACTTCGACTACACTGTCCTGCCCGGCCTGCGCAATGAAGCCCGCCAGGTATTGCTGCGCTTCCGCCCGGCCACCCTCGGCCAGGCCGGCCGTCTCGCCGGGATCAACCCCGCCGATGTAGCGATCATCCTGTTTGCTCTCGAACGCACCGCCCGCCGCTCGCCCGCATAAATACCCCGCCACGTATGGACGCCGCCCGCCGCATGTAACGGGCGGGTCGCGACCCGTCTCTTCGCCCGCACCGTCACGTACGGGCGCGTCGCCCCTTGCTGGTTGTCTTCCCACAACCCTCGTAGATTGTGAGAATTGTCACATGCTTTACTAAAGACACCGACGTATGCTACAGACAGCGAACTGATTACAATCGCTCGTACCTCCAAAGGAGTAGCATATGCAACCGCTCACTTCCCGTCGCTTGTTCGCCGCTCTGCTCATGCTGGCGCTCGTTATGCCCATCCTAGCCAGCTGTGCCGACCAGACCGTCACCACTGGCGCCGGCGGCGGCGGAGTGGCCATGCCGCAATTGGCAGCGCCCGCCATCGTACCGGCCGCCGTCCTCGCCACAATCGAAGTGCGCGCCATCGATCTGGCCTTCGAGCCAACAACGATCGAGGTGGCCCAACCGGGGCGCTATCTGGTGCGCCTGATCAACGACGGCAACCTGCCCCACGATATTGTGTTCGACGACGGGACGCGCATTATCGCCAACCCCGGCACAACCGCCGAAGGGGAAGTAGATTTTCCTGAAGGCGGCACCGGTTTCATCTGCTCAATCGCCGGCCATAAAGACGCCGGCATGATCGGCAAAGTAATTGTCGGGGGCGCCGCGCCTGCGGCTGCTGTTGCCCACAATGACGGACACGGCGGCCCGCTCGACACCCCGATCAAACCCGACCCGAACGCACCGCCCTACACGCTCTATCCGGCTGCCGCACCAAGCTTGAGCACCGGCACACTGCATGAGATCGAGCTTGTTACCGAAGAAAAACTGATGACGGTCGCCCCCGGCATTCAGCAGCGCGTCTGGACCTTTGGCGGCACCGTGCCCGGCCCGGTGTTGCGCGTAAAAGTCGGCGACACGGTACGCATCACCCTGACCAATCCGGCCGACAGTGAACTGCCTCACTCCGTCGATTTCCACGCCAGCCGTGTCGCGTGGAACGACGAGATGACCGACATTATGCCTGGTGAGTCGAAGATCTACGAGTTCAAAGCCGAATACGCCGGCGTGTGGATGTATCACTGCGGTACAGGCCCGACCTTACACCACATCGCCAACGGAATGTACGGCATGATTATTGTCGAACCAACTGAAGGGTTACCCCCGGTTGACAAAGAGTTTGTGCTGGTGCAGAGTGAATGGTACCTCGGCCCTCAAGGCGAGGTGAGCAGCCTGGCAAAGGCTGCCGCAGCGGCGCCGGCTCCCGACATGGTGGTCTTCAACGGCATTGCGAACCAGTACAAAGACAACCCGTTGCAGGTAGAAGTAGACGAGCGCGTGCGGGTGTATGTACTTAACGCCGGCCCAAGCGTCGATAGCGCCTTCCACGTCGTCGGCACTGTTTTCGAAAGTGTGACCAAAGAAGGTGTCGTGCTGAACCGGGCAAACTCGGGGCATTGGGGCGCGCAGGCGGTTGATCTGGCCCCATCACAGGGCGCGATCGTCGAGTTCAGCTTCGCCGAAGAAGGCTTGTACCCGATCGTCACGCATGCCTTTAACTTTGTCGGACGCGGCGCACTCGGGCTGTTCCAGGCCGGTGACGGCGACCCCCAGAATTAAGTCGACCAATGTATCTGCAAGCACAGGTCTTGATCAAGACAGCGCTCCTCCACTTGCTCGCCGCCGGGTTGCTCGGCGGCGGGCTTCTCGTGAGCACGGCATTTGGGAACGCCAGCCTCGCCCCGCTCCGGCCACTGCTCTATCATCTGCTTGCAGTTGGCTGGATCACCCAATTGATCGCAGGCGTAGCACTCTGGATGTTTCCACCCTTCAGCCGCGAACGCCCACGCGGTAACGAAGTACTGGGCTGGGTTGCTTATGGAGCACTCAATAGCGGCTTGATCTTGCGCGCCATCGCCGAACCGCTGCTGAGTTGGCGCCCCCAACCCTGGCAATCGATCATCTTAGCACTTTCCGGCATCCTTCAGGCGCTGGCGATCTGGCTGATCGTGATCGCGCTCTGGCCGCGCATTAAGGGCCGTGGCGGTAAACGGTGAAGCGGTAAAACGACCGTTTCGGCCTTCAGCCCTCAGCCTTCAGCCCTCAGCCTTCAGAGGTATATCTATGCCGCTCCTAGCCCGGATCATGATTCGCACCGCGCTGATCTGGCAGGCACTTGGCTTCAGCGGAGCCGCATTGCTCCTTGCCGCCAAAGCGGGTGTTGCGCCACCGATCTTCTGGAACTTGCTCGAAGCCCACCTCCAGGCGCTCTTCTTCGGCTGGATGATCCAGTTCGCCGGGGGTGTCGCCTACTGGATCATGCCCCGCTTTGATGCCGCTGGAAACCGCGGGCGCATCTGGCCGGTTGTCGGTGCATGCATCGGACTGAACTTCGCTGCCGTATTGCCGACACTCCGGGCCATCCTAAGCATGCTCAGCCTCCCCGCACCACTGTGGTTGGCCGCGCTAGGTGGGCTCAGCGCCATGCTTGGCTGCGCAATGCTGGCCTTACATCTCTGGCCGCGGATCTTGCCGTTTCGCAACCTACCGCGCCATGCCGACGGATGATGCCTACCACGGCTGCTTCTATAGATGTCTACCGCATTGCTCAGATCGATTGCGCCTGCATAACCAGGCGCGAGCGCAGCGCGCTACCCGGTTCAGTGGCCTCAGCAGCTCAGTCATGCTGCTCAGTGCGCTAATCTTTCCAAATGAGTGCAGAGATCTTCATTCCTTCGACGTAGAGCGCGTGCTACAATGCGCTGAAGTCGGTTCCCACCGATCCTGAACGCATTCGTGTGCGCACCTGCCGCTCGGCCCCTGTGCTGGAGCGTGCACCGTACCTCAAAGGGGAGGTCGCCCGTGAAGCCGCGCACCTGGACTGCACTTTTTGTCATGGCTCTGGCCGCCTGGGTTGGTTTAGCCGGCATGATCCAACAGGTCGGCAATCCACCGGTGGTCGAGGCGTACACCCCTGCTGATGCAACGCTCAGCGCCCCGCAGGTACCGGCCTACACGGTCACCACCGAACTCCACGCGTACCTGGCCGATATTGCCCCGCACTGGCGTTCACTCACCGATGTTGCCGCGTTAGAGCGCATCCTCGTCGCCGATCCACTGATCGTCGATGTGCGCAGCCCCGCAGCATACGCGGCCGGCCACATCCCCAGCGCCGTAAATATCCCCTTGAACGAGCTCACCAGTAGCCTCGATCAACTGCCCACCGATCGGCTGATCGTTGTGAACTGCGGTACGGGGTTGCGCTCGGCGTATGCTGCCGCGGCGCTGGAAATGCTCGGCTTTGCCAATGTGTACGATTTTATGCCCGGTTTTACCGGTTGGGTTGCCGCCGGTGCATCGATCAGCACAGTAGCCGTTCTGGCGCCAATTCTGCCTAGCGTTTTGCCCGTCGATAGCAGCATACACACCAATGTTGAGCAGTTTTTTGCCCATCTCCCTGCCGATGCATATGGCATTATGCAGGCCACGAGCCTTGAGCAATTGATCGTCCAGCGTGATGCGCTGGTGGTCGATCTGCGCAACGCCGATGCTTTTGCCGCCGGACGCATTCCCGGCTCAATTAACATTCCGCTTGATCGACTTGGCGCCAGCCTCGACCGGCTGCCCTTTGATCGCCCGGTTGTGCTCAGTTGCAACGCCGATGCGGGCTGTGGCGCCGCAGCACCCGCGCTGCACATGCTCGGCTTCGGCAACGTGCGCGTCTTCCCGCCCAGCTTTGCCGGCTGGGAAGCGGCGAACCTGCTGGTGGAACGCTAACATTGGAACTGAGGCATCGCGCTTGGGCCGCAATAGTCATTGGATGACTATTGCGGCCCAATTATGTTAGTTCGTCGGGGTGAATGCCGGCCGTTCGGGGAGTTCCGTACGCGCCTCAGGTTGTGTTTCCGGCGTACTGGTCGGCTCAGCAGGCGGTTCCGGCAGATTCGTCGGCTCGGGGAGTGGCTCCGGCGGATTTGTTGGCTCAGGCAATGGTTCCGGCGTCGGTTCCGGTAGCGGCTCAGTTGTAACAGTCGGCTGTGGTTCCAGGGTCGGCTCCAGAGTCGGCTCTAGGGTTGGCTCTGGTAACGGTTCTTCTGTAGCCGGCACGTCAGTCGGCTCCGGCGGATCGGTTGCAGTCGGTTCAGGCGTAAGCGTAAAAAGCGGCGCAGGCGTATTCGTCGGCGATGGCGGCGCCGTTGGAAAGATGATGATCACGATTGGCGTACTGGTTGGGGCCTCAATGGCTGTGGCCGTCGGCTCAACCGTAGACGTTACGGTTGGCTCCAATGTCGGCTCAATCGTTGAACTGGGAGTTGGGTTCAGGGTCGGCGTTGAGGTAGCCTGTATCGTAGCGGTATTGCTGGCTGTCGGAACGACGGTCAGCGGCGGCGCCACGCCCGGCTCAGTCGTTGCCGAGGGCGGCGGAGGCGTACCACTGCCGTTCAGGCCGCTAAGACCGCCAAGCAGCGCAATGCCGGCATAGATCATCGCTCCGAGAATTGCCACCAGCAACACAATCATCACACCATAGATCATGCGATCCCGGGTCGGAAGCGTTGCAAACCAACCCGAAGCAGGGTTTGTGGCGAGCGATTGCGCCGCAGCGGCCGCGCCGCCGACAACCACCGTTGAAGGTAACCCTGAGCCCGTGTATAATGGGCAACCAATATGGGCCGAAGAGAGACAGAACTGCGCCTGATAGTCCGGCTGAAGGAGTGGAATATCCTGGGCCTGTCCACTCACGTAACACCGATGCTCGGGCGTTGGTGACGCGAAGCGGATGGCCTGATTCTGTTTTAGCCCAAGGTAGGGGCAATGACCTGACGGCTCAACCATAAGGACAGGGCTCCTCAGCAGCGTCGACGCAGCGTATTATAAGGCTTCGACTTCAGTGAAGTCAAAGCGCTCAGGGCATCTATGCGCATTGTGATCATCTCCGACATTCATTCGAACTTCGTGGCCCTGGAGGCCGTACTGGCTGCGGCAGGTCACTATGATGCACTCTGGTGCCTCGGCGACACGATTGGTTATGGGCCGCGCCCGAACGAGTGTGTCGCCTCCATGCATGAGCACGCCACGGTTACGATTAGCGGCAACCACGACCTGGCGTGTCTTGCGAAGATCGATCTGCGCGATTTTAATCCTGATGCGCGAAAGGCGAATATCTGGAACGGCGAACAACTCACCTCCGAAAATCGAGACTGGTTGGAAACCCTACCTGTCGCGACGCCGATTGACAATCGCTTCACGCTGGCCCACGGCAGCCCGCGCGAGCCGGTTTGGGAATATTTGCTCATGCCCGATCAGGCATTGGCCAATTTTGAACTGTTCAATCAGCAAGTCTGCTTTGTTGGCCACAGTCACGTGCAGCTCGGCTTCAGCTTACAGATCGGCTTTGATCGCGTGGAGCGCTTTCTCCCTGAGAGCGGCCAAAGCTTGCGCCTCGACGCAAATACCCGTTATCTGATCAACCCCGGCAGCGTCGGCCAGCCCCGCGATCAGGATCCCCGCGCCGCCTACGCTGTGCTGGATACGGAGGCCGACACAATCCGTTTCCACCGGATCGCTTACGATGTGGAGAAAACCCAACGCCAGATGGTTGAAGCCGGTCTCCCGCCGGCACTGATTCGCCGGCTTGAGTTTGGCATGTAGCCCGTCTGGCCGTTCGCAGTCTGACACCAAAACTGAGGATTCTTCTATGTCCCTTGAAGCACTATACCGCGCCCGCTTCGCTCGCTCGGCGGCGCTGGCCGAAGAAGCCCGCCGGCGGGTTCCCGGCGGTATTACCCACGATGCCCGCTTCGCTCCAACATTCCCTTTGTTTATTGAACGCGCTGCCGGGGTCTATAAGTGGGACGTTGATGACAATCGGATGATCGACTATTGGTGCGGCCATGGCGCGCTCTTGCTCGGCCACGCCCACCCGGCCGTCACCGCCGCTGTGCAAGCGCAGGCCGCCCGCGGCACCCACTACGGCGCCGAGAGTTCGCTGGGTTTACGCTGGGCCGCGCTCGTGCAGCAACTCATTCCCGGCGCCGAGCAGGTACGCTTCACTGCATCGGGCACTGAGTCGACGATGCTCGCGATTCGCCTCGCCCGCGCCGCGACCCGCCGCCCCACCATTGTGCGCTTCGCCGGCCATTTCCACGGCTGGCACGATGGACTCGCACCCGGCGCCGACCCGAGCGACCCGCACGCCGGGCTGACGAGCGCAACCCTCGACTATGTGCTCACCATTCCCACTAGCTTGGATGCGCTCGACACCGCCCTCGCCAGTCGCGACGATATCGCCGCCGTGGTAATGGAGCCGACCGGCGCCTCGTATGGCATGCAGCCACTCCCGCAGGGCTTTTTTGCCGCTGTACGCGAACGTACCACTGCCCACGATGTACTGCTGATCTGCGATGAAGTGGTAACCGGCTTCCGGCTCAGCCCCGGTGGCGCGCAGGCGCGTGAAGGTGTCGTCGCCGATCTGACGACACTGGCCAAGATCCTCGCCGGTGGCCTGCCCGGCGGCGCTGTGGTGGGCCGCGAGGCAATTATGCGCCATCTGGCCTTCGGCGATGCAGCGTGGAACAACGGCGCCAAGATCCGCCACCAGGGCACCTATAACGCCAACCCGCTCTCCGCCGCCGCCGGCGTGGCCGCGCTGGAGCTTATCGCCGACGGAACGGTTGGGGCACAGGCCAACGCCGCCGGAAGCGCCCTGGTTGCGGCGCTGAATGAGCGCCTGCGCGAACGCAAACTGCGCGGCTGGACCGTGTATGGCGACGGCTCGATCTTTCATATGTTCGCCGATCCCGCCGTCGATCTCGAACCGGGTCAGTCGCCAGCGCATCTGCCGCTAGCTGCGCTGAAAACCGGCGGCGACCTGCGGGTGCTTCAGCCGTTACGCATGGCACTGCACCTCCAGGGGATCGACCTGATGCGTGGGCGAAGCGGATTTGTCAGCGCCCTCCACAGCGCGGATGACATTACCGTAACCGTAGCAGCGTTTGATCAGGCAATCGATATGCTACAATCGGAGGCGCTTGGCTAGCCGATCGGAAGGAAACCTGGAGCAGACCCTGTGCAAAACCCAACGACACGGCCCGCCGTGATTGCGGCGCCGCGTCTGCCGCTGCCATTTACACTTGCCGCCTTCGCCCTGCTGGGCCTGGGCTTGATCTTAACCATCCCGAACGATCCTGAATGGTGGAAAGTTGTCTTGCTTGGGGTTGTGCAAGGCATCTCGGAATGGCTCCCAATCTCGTCTACTGGCCACTTGCTCCTCACTGCCGACCTGATCAACTTCCAGGGCAGTATCGGCGGCACGTTTGAGATTGCGATCCAGTTCGGCACCGTCCTCGCGGTGATTGCTTTCTACTTTGCCGACCTGTTGGGGCAAGGGAAAGCGCTGCTCGGCCGCTCCGACGAGGCGAGCAACCAGGCCGCCCAACGGCTCTGGCTGGCAATCATTGTTGCTTTCATCCCGGCGGCAGTGATTGGCTTGCTCACCCGCGACTTTATCAAGACCGTGCTCTTCGACTCGCCGACTACAATCGCCACCGCCCTGATTGTCGGTGGGATCGTTTTTCTGGCCCTCGAACGGTTGCCGGCGCGGGAAACGCCAACGGTGAACCTGGATCGGGTCAGCGTGCGCCAGGCAATCGGGATCGGCGTGGCGCAGTGCTTTGCGCTTATTCCCGGCGTCTCGCGCTCCGGCGCATCGATCGTCGGCGGCTTGCTGTCCGGGCTTGACCGGCGCACCGCGACCGCCTTCTCATTTTACCTCTCGATGCCCACCCTCGGTGCCGCTACGCTTGTTGATCTCCTTGGCAGCTTCGACCAGATCCAGGCCGACGATTGGGGGCGTCTGCTGCTCGGCGCCAGCGTCGCGATGATCGTCGGCTACCTCTGCATTGGTTGGCTGCTGCGCTATATAGCGCGGAACAACTTCGTCGCCTTTGGCATCTACCGCATTGTAATCGGGTTCGTGATTTTGGCCTTTGTCGCGCTCGGCCAACTCTAGTACTGCTAGGACGAAGGACGAGGGCCGAACCCGCTGCGGCTTTGGTCGTTAGTCTTTCGTCCTTCGTCCGGTGAGCCTTCGGCCTCACGCATCTACAAGCCGAGCCAATCTCGATATGCTGCTTGCTGCTCGGCGTTCGGCTCGGCGATCGGCGCGAGTTTCAGGCTGTCGTGGGGGGCAGCGGCGAGCGTCACCGGCACTTCCACCAGTGTATCGCCACGGAACAGCGTCAGCGTCACCAGATCGCCTGGGGCGCGTTCGGCAAGCCGTGCGTTCAGTTTCTCTTCAGTAACCCGCCAGCCGTTCAGGGCCAGCAGTTCGTCATCGGCGTAGACGCCGGCAGGATAAGCCGGGCCATCGCTGCGGACGTTCGCCACAATCGTGCGTTCACCCTGGCGCTTGAAGGTGAGGCCCAGCCAAGCCGGCGCGCCGCCGCCGGGGCGTGGATTGTGGTACGACCAGCGTAGTTCGAGGCCCACCGTCGCCAGCGCACCGGCGTAATCCAGTTCGGCAGTACCGGTGATGTAGCGTGCAAAAAAATCACGAAAGACGCCATTCTGCGCACCGACTACTTCTTCGATCGCCGCCAGCACCGCGCCGTCTTCAGGAATACCCGGCCCCTCGATCGGATAACGCGTGGACAACAGGCGCAGCACGTCGTCAAACGAGTAGATATTAGCTGTGTGGTCGCGGATAGCCATGTCGAGCAGCAGGCACACCAGGCTGCCCTTTAAATAGTACGAAATACTGGAATTGGCGCTGTTCTCGTCGGGGCGATAGAGCTTGATCCAGGCGTCAAAACTACTCTGCTCGACACTCTGTACGTTGCGCCCAGGCTGGCTTTGCAGGGCCAGAATACCATCGGCGAGTTGCTCCAGGAAGCGCTCGGGGCGCAACAGGCTCGCCCGCACCAGCAACAGTTCGTCGTAGTAACTGGTCGCGCCCTCCATCAGCCAGAGTAAGCGGGTATAGTTCTCGCGCTGGTAGTCGAACGGGCCGAGCGGCGCTGGGCGCAGACGCTTCACATGCCAGACATGAAAGAGTTCGTGTGAGGTAAGGCTGAGGTAGCGCTCGTAGCTGCGCTCGGGTTGGAATGTCCAGCGGTCGAGCATATTCGTCACGCTGTTGCGATGTTCGAGCCCGCCGCCCCGCCCATCAGTCAGGTGCAGGATGATTGTGTAGTGCGGGTAAGGCAGGCTGCCGAAGAAGTCGCGCTGCACTTCGACAATGCGCCGTGTATCGGCCACAAGCCGCGCTTCATCTTCGTTGCCCCGACCCCAGATCGCCAGCCGATGCGGGATACCGTCCACCTCGAACGGCAGCACGCGCTGGGTGCCGCACTCGAGCGGGCTATCGACCAGTTCATCAAAATCGGCGGCGCGGAAGACAAGCTCCGAACCGTCAGCCGCAACCGGCTCCAACGCTGTGGTTACCTGCCAACCGTCGGGCGGCGCCACGCGCACCTCCAACGGCTCGGCCGTGCGCTCAGGGGCATACATAAACACACAGGCGCCATTGATGTAACCGTGGGTGCCGTCGAGATGGCTGGTGCGTACGGTGAGTTCGTTGGCGTACACCTGGTACCGCACGATGATCTGCGTCGCCAGGCCGCGCTCGATCTGCCATGCATCTTTGGCCGTCTTGCGCCAGGGCAATGCTGTACCATCGGCGGAGTGCGCCGTGAAGCCTTGGACGTGACGAGCATACTCGCGAATCATATACGAGCCGGGCGTCCAGGCCGGCAAAACCAGATCAAGCATCGACACATCGCCGGCGTCGAGCGTGATCGTTACGTCAAACAGATGGCTATGCGGCGCGGGCATGGCGATGGTGTAGGTGATCACGAGATTCCTCAGCTTGTGGCGTGTTGCGTATTGCGATGCGACGACTGGACACACATATAGACCTACTGGATGGCAAAGTAGCGTATATTCCGCAGGTCGTCATTGAAGATGGAGCCGCGAAACATGAGCGCGACGTTTGGATTGTCGATCGGCAATTCAATGGCTGCCCAACCTGCAACGACGGCGCCGGGATAGACCCAATGATCGAGTTCGGGATCAGGCAAAATATATGCCGGCGGCGCATTGATTGTGCTCGGCGGCGTTGCCGGGTCATCGGTGAGCACACTAAGCACATTGCTGCGGTTCACCTGGCGCACACGCTCACCGGGGCCAATATAACGCACATTGAGGTAGGCCAGGGCATACTCGCGCCCAGGAACCGGGCGATCAACCTCAGTATATTCTGTGATCAAGATCTCCAGCGCTTCCGCGCCACGAATTACTTCGCGCACAGTTACTTCCCAATCGTCCATAATCGCCATCTGGCCGAGGGCCGCCGGTTGAGCGTGATTTATGCCGAACTGGTTCGGCTCGATCATTGTGAGCGCCGGATCATCGGGAAGGGTGGTGCCCACCCGCAATGCGATGAAGACCGGCTCCAGATCAGCGGAACCGCTCAACTGATCGATCTTGAGCAACAGGTTTTCCTCGCCAATCCCGACCAGGAAGGGAATGTAGCCTTCAGAGCGGCTATTGCCGACGAGCTTAGTGACTAATTTAGGGTCGGGCGCAACCCCCGCGGCGGCATACTCGACCCGACGCTCGCCGACCAGTTCGGGATAGAGTTGGCGCTCGTCGGCGCCGCTAAACGTTGTGCGCAAATCGAGACGCAAGAGCAGATATTCCATGCCCTCCGGCGGTTCGTCGTTAAACTGATTCGCGGCCAGCATCTGTTGCCAGGCTGCTTCGCCACGGATCGCTTCGCCAAGGCGGATCTCCCAATCGGCAAACTGTACTACTGCAGCGGGCGCAAACGGTTCGGCGCGCGTGCCGCCGCTATCTGTCGCTACCGGAAGCGGCGGGTCATCCACGCTTACAGCCGTTGCTTGTCCAACCGCCACCGTTGCCGCCGGAACACCTGTTGCTACCGGAGCCTCATCTGCGCCGCCGGCAATGGGCGTATTCAAGCTGCTCAGCGCATAACCCAATGCGCCGATGCCGAGCACGGCCAACAAACCCATGCTGAATAACAGCACCAGTACGCCGCGCGTGGAGGTTGTGCCCGCCTGAGCCGGCAGGGGCGGCGGCATGGCAGCGGTGGGCGCGGCCGCGCTGCGCAGGTTGGCTTGTGGTGCAGGCGCAGATGAGGATCCTAAGGCGACGGTAACTACCCCAGCGGATGAAGGCATCGGGCGATTTAGATCGCGGATCGCCGCACGCATTGCGGCTGCGGAAGGCGGGCGAGCGGCGCTGTCGAGCGCCAGCGCACTCGTGAGCAACTCACCGAGTGCGCTAGGGAGCGCCGGGTTCAGCACATGGGCCGGGACAAGCGGATCGGCCTGGCCGGCCACCACCGCCGCAGCACGGGTGAGCGCGTCGGGCGGGGCCTGTGCAGTAAGCAATTCGTAAAGGGTGGCGGCAAAAGAGTAGAGATCACTGCGCGGTTCAGTGCCGCTGCCGCGAATCTGTTCGAGCGGAGCGTAGCGCGGCGTATAACCAACGATACTCTTTGGGTCACCGGCAACCCCTTTCGCCAGGCCAAAATCCAGCAGAATCGGCTCGCCGCGCGGGGTGAGCTTGATATTCTGCGGCTTGATGTCGCGGTGGATCACCGGCGGCTGGCAAGTATGAAGATAGTCGAGCGCATCGAGCAGACGCTCAGCCCAGGGTAGTACGTCTGCGAGGGGAAACGGAGCGTCACGCCGAGCTAGGTCTTCAGCTAGATCCGGCCCGCTCACATACTGCATCACCAGAAACTCGCCCTCGGCTGCGGCAAAATGGTCGCTTACTACCGGAAGCACCGGGTGATGCAGGCGCGCAAGCAAGCGCGCCTCCTGTTCAAAGGCGGCGCGCAGGTGCGGGTCGGTCATCAGGGTTTGCTTCAGGGCAACGGTATGGCCCAGGCGCTCATCTACCGCCTCGTAGACAGCGCCCATCCCACCCTGGGCAATAAGCCTGTGAACCCGGTAACGACCCTGAAGCAACGTATTGGGAGCGAGGTGCATGGGCCGAACTTATTCGGTATAGGGCTTGAAAAGGCGCGTGATCAGGAGTTCAAAATTGGGCGACTCAGACGAGATCTGGTCGTAGAGTTCGACTACACGAGCAGCCTGATCGCGGCGCCGCCAGAGCGCAACGGCGAACCGATCATCGCTGATCTCGCCGCGATCAAGCATGAAGCGATAGAACTGCTTCACGGCGGTGCAGATCGAGCGCGCCTGGCGCGGCGTGCTGCTCATCACCCGACGCGGGTAGAAGTAGAACAGACACTCATCGAGCGTGGCATAATCACCCTCGGCCAGCGTACGCCCGTAGAACGACGCCAGAAAATCGGCTACGATGTGCAGGTCGCGCACACGCAGGCGCGCTGTGGCAGCGCTCTTGCCCATCTCGGACAGGTAATCGCTGAACTGGCTGATCAATTCGCCGCTACGCGTACTTACCGTATCGTCATTATCCCAGAAAGCCTCATCAAGCTCAGACACCAGATCGTCGTTCTCGTCCCAGGCGTCCTGCCAGCCCTCATCATCGTCCGCATCGATATCTGGGTCCTGCGCAAAATCGCCCGATGTCTCCAGCGGCACATCGATGCGCGGGAAGAGCGCCGGTTCATGCACGAGCAGATAGTTGAGGTGCCGCGCAATAATCAGTTCGGCCTCTTCAGGACGCGCATCGTTCAGTTCGTCGGCGACGCCGGGCGGCAGTGCGGCGAGCAAGCGTCGGCGCGCTTCATACAATGCCGCCGGATCTTCGGCCAGCCGCTCATCGATCTCGAACGGCCCTTCGGGGTCCCAATCGTCGCTCCAACTGTCGTTATCGGAGCCGTCAAGCTCGCTGAAGCCGCGCTGCGAGCCGTCCACCACACCGTAGGCCGCCGAAGCGCGCAACAACTGGCCATCCCAAAGACCCTGATCGGCGTCGTCTTCGCGGGTGCGCCGCAAATCCCGTTGGAGCGCATCAATCTCGGTCAGCAGATCGGCTGAGGCAGCCATCTGGTCATGCTCGGGCTGAGCAACACTGGCAAACACCTCATCGTCGCTGAAGAAGCGCAGCGCAGGATGGCGCTGACTGGTCAGGAAGATATCATCGATCAGGTGCATGCGACCGTCTTGAGTAACGAGTTGCTGCCAGGGCGTGCCGGGGTAGGTTGTGCGCCAACTTGCGGCGGCGAAAATCGGCAACACGACTTCGTCCGAGGGAATGAGCGTAAGCTGCGAGCGCGCCACGCGATCGACGATTGCATTGAGCAATTCGGCATCCTGCGCGGCGACGGCGCTGGGCTTGAACTCGACGGCCGGTTCGCGTACTAGTTGCAGGGTCAGCGGCTCGGCGCGGCGTGTGGTAACCAGAATGCTATCGCCGGCGGCAAAGCCGGTGCGCGCATACCAAGCACTAAGATCGCAGGCCCGGGCGTTAAAATTGTCGGGCAACTGAAAGACACTGTCGGCGTCGAGATCGAGGCGCGTGATCAATGCGCCGTCGTCGTCGCACAACTGCACGGTGATGCCGCGCAGACCGACAAAGGGTTGCAGATGGGCCAACGGGAGCAGACCGCGGTCAACATCGGCTGGGCGCGGCACACAGCGAAAGCGCAAGCCCTGAAGCGCAACCCGCAGCGGCACCAATTCGTGGCGGTTCAGGCGCAGCCAACCGAGCGTCAAGCCATCCCAACGCAGCC
>JBBRUG010000090.1:0-18249 GCA_038247995.1 Chloroflexales bacterium
AGGGGTCGCGACTGGGACGAAGTCGTAACAAGGTAGCCGTAGCGGAAGCTGCGGCTGGATCACCTCCTTTCTAGGGAACATCACGTTCCACCAGCCGAACCCACCATCCCACCCACGCAACCACACTCGCTTGTGAAGGTATCTAAAAAGGCCGCAGCGCAAAACGCTGCGGCCTTTTTGGATCCAGTTCATTTTAACTATCGATCTCTTTGCGCAGCCGGCCTAGCCCGCCATCGAGATCGCCAAAGATTTGCTGGAGATCAGTGAGTTGGCCACGTTGAGCGCGCACAAAGCGCGTGAATGGGGCGTTGCGCTCGCGTACCTGGCTCAGCGAGCGCTCTACTTCGCGGCTGAATTGGGCCTCTACGCCGGTGCGCAACCGCTCGCGCATCTCGTTAACTTTCTCGCGTAGCGCCTTCTTCGCTTGCCTTCGCTTAGCCGGCAGCAATGCGAACCCGCCGACCGCCAGCGTTATGCCCAGCAAAACACCGGTTACGTCAAGCCATGCCGCACTGAACAGACCCACCATCGCCGCACCCAGACCTACCGCACCTACTTCGGCAATCACCGTGCCTGCGATTGAACTGCGCACCTCTTCAGCAAGTGCTGCCGATTCAGCTTCCTTGTTGTAGGTTGAAATCACTGTATTCGCCGCTTTGCCCACCGATTCCAACAGTGAGCGCCGGTTGTAGTCGAAGCTGCCGCCAACGCTGCCGATCAATTTATCGGTGTGATGTGAAGCGCGCCGCTTGATATATTCATCCGTACTCTGCTGAAGGCGCAGGTTCTTCTCGATCATCCAGTCGATTAGGGTCTGCACTTTCTGGTCGATCTGCGTGGTGAGATCGCCGACAACCTCCCGTTCAAACTCGGCGCGTAGCTTATCGGCATTGAGAAGGTCGGGCATGCGCGTGATCCGAATATGTTCATCGAAAAAGGCGTCGCCGCGCTCCTGGATCTCGCGCAAAATACTATCGATCTCGCCAAGATAGTACTTCACGTCGTTCTGCAGATCTTCGCGGAACAGGACTAACTGCTGCTCGATATTTTCGATTGTGTCCAGGTCTTCGCGCAGGGTCTTCAAACGATTTTCGGTGATGCCAAGGTACTTGCCGGTGAGACGTTGGGCGACACCGAGCGGCGCAAGCAACTTCAACCGTACGCGGGTCTCTTCGTCGAGCGTCTCCAGTACAAAGCTCTCGATCGTACCAAAATTACTCGCTTCCCAGATCGCCGGCGCCGCCTCGGGATCAGCCTGACGGGCACGCATGGCCATGCGCGCCGAGATGGGGAAGATCTCAGGCGTAACACCCAGCAGGTCGCGCGCATTCTCACGCACGAAGCTCAGCACCTGCTCAAGCTCAGCTTCATTCAGAATATCGACCTTGTTGAGCACAATGACAATCTTTTTGCCCCACTCCTTGATTAGCGCCAGAAAGCCGCGTTCGCTCTCAGTGAAGGGCCGATCGGCTGAGGTAGTAAAGAGCACGAGATCGGCGCGGGGAATGAACTCACGCGTGAGTTGTTCATGCGCACGAATCACTGCATTGGTGCCTGGGGTGTCCACAATCGTGAGTTGCTGCAGCACCTCGGCTGGATATGTTTGCACCCGAATGCCGTCTTCCTGCACGATACTGGCGCTCTCGGCGCCGTGTTGAAGCAGTGTGATCGCATCGGTTGTGGGCGTTACGCCCTCGGCCAGCACCTGCGTACCGAGTAGGGCATTCAGGAAGCTCGATTTGCCCGAATTGAACTCGCCGGCGACAACAATCAGGAAAAGCTCGTCAAGATGCGCTAGAATCTCGCGCAAGGTACGCACATCGCTCGGGTCGATATCGGCGCCGAACTGATCCATCGCGGTAGTTAAGCGTTCAAGCAGTGCACGCAATTCGCCGAGCAGCACTTCCTGACGCTCAGTGATCAATCGTTTGCGCTGAAAGAGGCCTGCCAGCATTGTATTAAGCCTTGCACAAAAAGATTAAGCCAATTTAATATACATTGTAATCTAGCACACATTCAGGGCGATCACGAGATGCTATACTCAGCATATCTCCTTCTCCTCTCTCCGCAGGGGGCGGTGTCGCAAGACATTGCCCCTTGTGGATTCTAAAGCACTGAGCAAAACGGTTGAACCCCTGATGGCACTGAACTGGGTGGCTCGCTGTGCTCGCGCCGACGGTATACTGACGCAGTGGATGTGCCCACTGCTATAGGGGCTTTAGAAGCCTAAGCGGCCCAAACTAAGGGCAAGGGCGGCGAGCACAAGCGCGCTGCCAAGCAGAGCATAGATTAGTGTCGGCGCGAGCATTGTAAAGTCGCCGGGCCGAAAACGCGGCGCAGGGCGCTGCATCTCAACCCGCTCGCCGCGCCAGTAGGTTACCCGGGTTGTGCCGCGCGAGCGTAATCCGGTGCGCCCCCACGCCTCCCAGGCTGCATATAACAAGTAGCCGCCCGAAATACCTAACGCTGCCGCCGGAATCGGCCAGGGCAACGCGCGACTATTGACTAGAATGGCGACAAAGGCGATAACGGCCACCCAGCGCCAATCAAAACGCGATGTGCGCATGGAACCTCCTTTTCCTGCTGCACATATTTTACCATTGAACGGGCCAGGTTTCAGAGCGGTAAAACGGTAAAGCGCAAAACGCAAAACTGATACACCTGCCGCCTGCTTTCTGTCGCCCGCTGCCTGGCCTTAGCGCAACAATGGAATACTCAGTTGCTGCTCGGCTACTGGAATGGCGATCTGCGCGACTTCAGCGCTTGCAGAACATGGATTAGCTACTGCGGCCAGTGCGGCTACCTCGGTAACATTCAAGATATCGTTGAGGGAAGTTGGTTGCAGCACAGCAGTAAGCGTAAATAGCGCGCTGCTGCCGGACGGCAACTCGATCAGTGTGTCCAACGCCAGAACACCGGCTTGGGGGCCACTCGCGCCTGCACTGTAGGTTGCCGTCCAGGTCAGATCACCAAGCTCGTCTGACGGCTGATTGATTAAGCGCACGGTTGGGTCGCCAATCAGGCCGGTATTGCTTACACTCAGAGTAATCGTCACTGGGTCGCCATTACGCAGTTGGCCCAGCGGTGTGATCGTTTTGGTCAGGTTCAGCAGCACTTCAGTACAATCCGCTACGGCATTATAGTTGCGGTCGGTAAACCAGCCAATATCGCGTAATAGCTCATCAGTCAGATCCAAACTCTGATCGAGATCGCGGTTAATCGCCGGCTCCATAAGCACATTCGGCACGGCCACTGAGTCAAAGTGAGCAATTGACGATCCAGGTTGCGCCGGATTGGGGGCGAACATGCGCACCCGCCCCTGGGCATCGGCGCCGGCAAGATCGCTGCGATCAATGCCGATCGCAATCTGTGCCAGATCATCCTCGGCAAATGTGCGGAGCAGGTTGCCGGTTGCGCGGGTAATGCTGAAGACCGGAATCGTGATCAGCGGATCGGCGCCGCTGATCACCGGCGGATCGGCAGCGTCAAGATTGTCGGCGATGAGTACGGCCTGCGCACCGGCGGCCTGCGCGTTCTGCGCCTTGGTTGTGAAGTCGCATGTGCCGCGATCAACCAGCGCAATCGAACCGCTGATGATGTCGCTGTTGACCAGTGGCGAACAGGCATCGCCGGCAGATGGATCAGTGTCGTCGATGGAGTCGATCGTGGCGCCAACCGTGCCGGTCAATAGCGCCGTGCCAATCTGCGGGCCAAACTCGGCGGGACGCACCGCATAGACCCCGGTACTGCTCAGCGGCGCCGTGACGGTGAGGGTCGGCGTGCCCGCAAGTAACTGCGCCGCCGCCGCCGTCACCTCAGCGCCGGTCCAGACCACATTTCCCGTATTCACAAACGATGCAGCCCGCTGTTCAGGCAGCATATTACGCCAAAAACGCCCCTGTGTCGTGTCGAAGAGAAAATCGTTCCAGATATCATCAACCCCACTGAAATTCTGGCCATTGCTGTTTACACCGCTGTAAAAGCCCAGGCCGTGGGCAATTTCATGCAGCAGCGTTGTGATCAGATCGATCTGCTGGCCATGCGCATTGCCGTCGAAGCCGTAGTACCAGGCTAGCCCATCGAGACAGCCGGGCGTGCCGATCGCACCGTTAAACTGGGCAAAGACATCGTACTGGTCGGGCGCAAGATCATAGCCGGCGAGCTTATCGGCAAGCGGCTCGACATACCAGGTGTCGGGCATGAACGGGCCGGGCGCAGGCGGCTGAGGCACAAAATTGCGCCGAAAGTTGCGCGGCGCCGCCGAACCGAGTACCCCGCTGGTTGGCCCGCAGGTCAGGTTGGCGAAGGAGGCGCTGATCCGGATCGGCACCGTACTCTGGATGCTCGTCGCCCAGATTGCGGTGGCATAACGGAATGCTTCCAGACGCTGTTCACCAACTGTCGTTCCCGCGTTCCCACCGATTGGCGCAACCGGGGTAGGATCGTTGAAACCGATGCCGGGCGGATCGTTGACTAAAATCTCGAATTGGTCAGCAGCAGCAGCCAGAATAGCCTGTGGCGCAGCCTCGGCCTCGATCGCCTGACGCACCGCCTGAGCCGGACCGGCCGCCAGCAGCGCGGCAGCCAGCGGATCGTTGCCGGCCAATACGGCAGCGGCCTCTTCCACCGTGGTAACACAACGCACCGCCAGCGCGCCATCGGGGCCGGCCACCACGAGTAACACGGCCTGGCCAGCGCCATTCAGATCGACAAACTGGCTGCCATCGGCTTGGAGTTGCACGCTCGGCGCCTGCGCCGGCACAATCAGCGCACGCACAGCCGCAAGGATGGCGTCGGTGTCGTTCGCAGCGACGGGCCGAGCATTGGCGGACGGCGCCGGCGCCAGCAGGCCAAATAGTGCTGCGGCACCAAAACTCAAGTTCAGGGCCGCAACAATCACCACCAGGGCGAAGCGGGACGAAATGGATGCTTTAGGTGTTGGCATAGTAGCGGTAAAGCGGTAAAGCGGTAAAACGCTAGAGCGATAAACGGTAAAACGCTAGAGCGGTAGGGGCTACAGCAAAGCTCAAGAAGTAAAACGTAAAACGCAGCATTCTCGTAGAGCAAAGGAGCGGGGTTATGAATGCGGGCACAATAATAAAGACGCCACATGTGGCATCCTAAGCAGCGTTGCGAGACCTGAGCGAATGGGCGTTCCAACGCTCAGGCGGCTGAAGCAGTAGTTACGGGGGGTTGGAGTGCGGCAGTTACAGTCGGCAGAAGATCACGCAGTTCGATCGGCTTGGCGGCATAATAAACGACACCGAGGCTACGCATCTGCGAGCGCAGCCCAAGCGTATCATAGGCGGTAAGCACCAGGATGGGGATCTGGGGGCGATAGCTGCGCACGGCGCGGATGAGCGAGGTTGCCGGCCCACTGCGCATACCGGGATCAACGATCAACAAATCAACATTACCCTTTGCGCAGGCAAGCCAGGCCGCATTCGCCGTTGGAGCAATGGAAATCACCAGACGGTCACCCAGCATCGCCTGGAGCCCGCGCTGCGTGATCAGCGCTGCGGCTGGGTCTTGATCGAAAATCTGGATATTCTTGGCTGGCATAACGGCACCCCTGTCCATGAAAGTATGTATGGTTGATCCCTGACGAAGCCAGGAGTGCTTATATCCTACTCAGCTACAACCCCCACCGCAGAGGTGAGGCAACAACGTTGTGTGGTAAAGCCGTAACTTGCGGCAATATGCGGCGTACATCAAACGATTAGATCAACCGGGAGTAGGATCGTGAAGGTTGTGCCTACATCCAGTTCGCTCTCAAGGGTGATCCGACCACCGTGCTGGGTGATAATGTGCGCGCTGATTGCCAGGCCGAGGCCGGTGCCCAGAACCTTGGTGGTGTAGCACGGCTCAAAGAGGTGAGGTTGGTGTTCAAGCGGAATACCTTCCCCGGTATCGCCGAAAAAGATCCCAATTGTGGCCGGCGCTTCGGAGCGCGCCTGGACGAGTTGCGTCCCCACGCGCAGATCGCCGCCGTGGGGCATTGCATCGCAGGCGTTCAGAATAATATTCAGGAAGACCTGACGCAACTGATCGGCGTGGGCGATGAGCGTCGGGACGTCGGCATCGAGGCTGGTGATCACATTGATATGGCCGTGGCGCAAGTGGGTTTGCACGAGTTCAAGCGTCTCGCGGAGCAAGGCGTTGATACTTGTTTCGGCCAACTCGGTGCGTGAGGGGCGATAAAAATCGCGCATGCGGGTGATGATGCGGGCAATCCGGCCAAGCTCTTGCTGCGCGATCGTAAGAAAGGCCCGTGGGGGCGCATCTTCGGCAAGATCTTGTTCGACCAGGTAGAGGCTGTTGCGGGCGGCATAAAGGGGGTTATTGATCTCGTGGGCAACGGAAGCAGCCAGTTCGCCGACGGCAGCCAACTTCGCGCTTTGCAACAACTGGGCCTGAGCGGTGTTGAGGCGCGCTTCAGCTTCGGCGTGTAATAATTGGGTAACGGCTAGATCGCGTTGCAAGGCGGCAGCGCGCGCGCGTTGGGTCACCTCGTCGATCGCGACAGCCGTGAGGTCGGCGAGGGCCTGCACGAACGGCAGGTCGCGTGGGTGGTAGAGATGCGCATTCACACCGCCATAGAGCACAAGCGCGCCAAGGCGCTGGCCTTCAACCCGGAGCGGTGCAAGGAGCGCGCTCAACGGCGGCCAACAGTCGAGGCTGAGGCGCAACTCGCCCAACTGTTCATCAGGGAGATCATCGAGGGCGAGTTCAAGCTCGGGGCCAACAAAGAGCATCGCCCGTGGCGCAAGAAACGCCCGGCTCGCCAGGCCGATTACTGGGCGCTTGCTGGCACTTACCGCTCCTTCGGCAGCGCGCAGCACCAGGTGCTCACCATCGGGATCAAACAAAAAAAGGTGCGCTGCGCTCGTGCCGGGAAACAGGTCAACAGCCTCTTGAACCACCTGCTGAATGATCGCCTCCACATCACGGCTGATCAGCAGCGCCGCAGAGATCGAGAGAATCGTGCTCAGCCGGGCATTCAGATCGACAGCGCGTTTCATCTGCAGCGCCGCCTCGCGCTCGATCGCCTCGGCGCGCGCTTCGGCAGCGCTCAGCCGCCGCTGGAGATTGGCAATCTGGGCCTGAAGTTGGGCGGATTCACTCATGGGAAGCGGTTACGTTGACACTCTAAAGCCGAGCGTGCTATGATTGGCCCACATTGTTCCAATGCATAAACTATAGATCTTTTTCTCACGGAGTGCAAACAGTATGGCCCAACCAGCACAGATTCTTGTAGTCGACGATGAGCAGAACATCCGCCTAACCTTGAACGCACTGCTGGGGCGCGCCGGGCATACTGTGACGACTGCATCCAGCGGTGAAGAAGCCTTGAAACGCTTTGCCCAACAGCGCTTTGATCTGATGGTCGTGGATCTCCAGATGCCGGGGATGAGCGGGATCGAGGTGGTTGAAGCAATCCGCGCTAAAAATCACGATACCACCGTGATCATCCTGACCGGGCATGGGTCGCTGGAGACGGCGATTGAGGGCATCCATCAAGGGGTCTTCGATTACCTGCTCAAAACCACCGACCCGGCGCAAATCGTTGCCCGCGTTGAAGACGGGCTTGAAGAGCGTGCGCATCTCCAACGGCAGAATACACTAATCAGTACGATTGGTGCAGCCGTGCAAGAGCTTACCAATGGCGCACCACCGCCCGCCGATGCCGGCAATGGCGGCGCCAACCCGGCGAACGAACGTCAGATCACCATTGGGACGCTGCAACTCGACACATGGCATCAGACAGCCGTGTTCCAGGGCCGCTCGCTCAACCTGACGCCGACCGAGTTTCGATTGTTGCTCTGCCTGGCTGAACACGCCAGCCAGATGCTTTCGTACACGCAACTGGTGCGTTGCGCCCAGGGCTACGACACGAGCGAACTCGAGGCGGGCGAGCTGATCAAGCCGCATATTCACCACTTGCGCCAGAAGATCGAGCCCGAACCCGGCAGCCCACGTTACCTGCTGAATGTGCGCGGTAAGGGCTATATTTTGCAGATTGAGGAATGACGGTCAAAACGCAATACGCAATACGGACGATAGATGAAAGACGATAGACGAAAGACCAAGGCCGAACGTGCGATAGCTAGCTTTGGTCTTTCATCTTAGGCACTCAGCACTCACACTATGGCGAGCGAACTGCTCTATTTTAACGGCGTCAACGCCACTCGTGGCGATTTCGCTCGTGCCCCGCTTACCGCCCAGGAGCTTGCCACCCGCATCCGCGGCGATCAACCCGATCCGGCCCGCCTTGACCCGGACACTGCCCAACGCAATGAGTTGCGCCTGCGTTATGCGCAGCGGCAGGCCGGCCAGTTCGGCGTTAAAGAGGGCGTCGATGAGAAAGATCTCGCCCAGACGGGTTGGGGCGTGATCTTCCCCGCCGACCCGGCCTACGCACCGGTGCGCGAGGCGTTGAGCGAGTTATTGGCCTGGCGGCGGATGCAGGCCGGGCCGCGTTACCGTGAATGCGCCGGGGCGAACGGCTACCATTCGGGCGAGGGTAAAGCCAGTTTTTTACGCCGCCAGGGCGCCGCAACGTCCGGCCCGGTTGATCCAGACAAGTTTCCCTACTATCTGCTCCTCGTCGGCGACCCAGAGCGCATTCCGTTTCGCTTTCAGTACCAACTCGATCTGCAATATGCCGTCGGGCGGCTCTACTTCGACACGCTCGACGCCTATGCTGCCTATGCACGCAGTGTTGTGACTGCTGAGGGTGGGACGGTGCAATTGCCGCGCCGGGCGGTATTCTTCGGCGTGCAAAGCCCCGATGATCCGGCAACTCAGCTTAGCACCCGCGATCTTGTCGAGCCGCTGACCCGCGAATTGAACCAGAATCGCCTTATGGCAGACTGGCAGATCGATACAGTGCTGGGCGGAGCGGCCCAGAAGGCGCGCTTGAAACAATTGCTGGGCGGCGATGAGACGCCGGCGCTCCTCTTCACCGCCAGCCACGGTGTCGAGTTCGACGCGATCGATCCGCGCCAGATCCGCGACCAGGGCGCATTATTGTGCAGCGACTGGCCCGGCCCGCGCGCATGGAGTCACCGGGCCATTCCGCCGGACTTCTATTTTGGCGCCGAAGATGTTGCCGCCGATGCAAACTTGCTCGGCACAATTGCATTCCACTTTGCCTGTTTCGGCGCCGGTACGCCGCGGCTCGACGACTTTCCGCACGAACGCGGCTTCCAGGCTGCGATTGCGCCGCACGCCTTCGTTGCCGGTTTGCCACAGCGGCTACTTGGCCATCCGCGTGGTGGCGCACTGGCCGTGATTGGCCATGTCGAACGGGCCTGGACCTTCTCGTTCAGCGATACCCAGGGCGCCCGGCAGATTGAATCCTTCAGCAGCACACTGCGGCGGCTGATGCTTGGCGGCGCGCCGGTTGGGTTCGCCCTGGAGTATTTCAACGATCGCTATGCTGAACTTGCCGCCGGGCTGACCGAAGATCTCGAAAATGCACGTTTCGGCCAGCGGATCGACGATATGGCCCTGGCAATCAAGTGGACCGAGCACAATGATGCCCGCAGCTATGTAGTGCTCGGCGATCCTGCGGTGCGCTTACCCCTCGCCGCTGAAGGCGCCGCGCCGACCGAACGCGCAACTATTCCTGAGGTACGTGCTACCGTGACAGCATCTGAACAGCCTGCTCAGCCCACACCCGAGGCCGCCGTACAACCGCCGGCACCGGCGCCCACCCCGGAACCGGCGCCATCGAGCGCGCCGGCGCCCGGACCGCAAGCACCGCTGCAACAGGCCCCGCCGGTGGCCGCCTATCAAGCAGCGCCCGGCTATCCGCCGGCAGTTGTGGTGTACTACGGCTACCCGCCGCCCGGCGCGCCCGGCCAACCCCAACCCGGCAGCAGCGCCGCCAGCTTTGGCCTGTTTGGCGGCGGCGGGAAGGTTGCCGAGGCAGCCCAAAAGCTCACCGAGTCGCTGCAAGAGTTTGCCGACCAGATCGGCGATACACTGAAGCAAGTGCTCGAAGACGCGGCGCACCTGGATGTCGAAACCTATGTCGCCGACGACCTCTCCAGCGTAAATTACGCCCAAAACGACTTTAGCGCGGCCACACTGCGTGCGGTAACGCGGATGAAGCTCGACGGCGACACAAAGGTGTTGGTGCCGATCAGCGCGGGCCAACTCGATGAGCGGCTCTGGGCGATCCACACGAGTATGGTGGCCCAAGCCCAGGCCAATCGCGCTGAGATGATCCGCGCCATCTCCAGCGCCGCCGCTGGATTGCTCGGCGCCGTACAAGGGAAGTAGGTCGGCGTTGTTTGAACTGATCGACCCAGTGCCCGGCGCACCCCCGCCACCCGGCCCATGGGCTGTGCGTCCAACACCGGTGCGTTTCAGCATTGATGCTTCCGCTGCTCCGACGCAGATCTGGCGCGCCGCTTTGAGCGCCGATCCGTTGGCAGCCCGCGTGACGCTGGGCGTGGCCCGCGAGCAGTTACGCGCTCAGGAGGCGGCACTGGCAACGGCCGAGGAGCGGATGCGGCGAGCGACTTATGCGGGGACAAGCTTTAGCAGTAGTACTGTCGGCGGGGCGCCGGAGCGCGCGTTGCAGGGATTGGTGCAAGAACTCCGCGCCGACAGTGGCACGCCGACCGGGGCAAGTTTTAGCCTGCACGAAACGACACCGACAGCGTGGGTAGCCGCCGAAGCGCAGTTTCGCGCCTTTGTCGCGCAGGCCCGCGAGACGATTAGCACATATGCCACGATCGAAACCCGCCAGGAGCGTCTGCTGATTGGGCGTACGCGGGTGAATTGGGGCGGCGATGTGCGTTCGCACCTGATCGCAGGCGTGAGTCGCATCCAGGCCGAACTGCATCGGCGCACCTTAACCCTGGCGCTGCGCTCGCGTGCGGCAATTCTGCGCGTTTTCGGCATTGTGTTGCGCGGCGCACGCATTGTAGCCCAAATGATCAGTTCGCCAATCGGCACCGTTACAGCCTTGCCGGCGGCGTGGAGTTTCGTGCAGGAAGTGTTGGGCGAGGTGAGAGGGAGTGAGTGGGTGAGTGGGTGAGTGGGTGAGTGAGACATAACACCTTCTTTGTTCTCAGTTCTTGGTTCTTGGTTGATAAAAAGGAGCAAGCGTGGCAACTGAACTGGAGAATTCCATCCGCAGCGCGGCTGAGAAAGTTGCGCAGTATGTCGAAGACGCCGCAGTGATGGAAGTGAAGACCTTCTATGTCCTGGTGAGCGCCACAGCGCAGCCGGACACGATCAAAGATCGGCCAGGAGCGTATACCATGGTCAAGCTCGATGGCGATAATACGACTGTGGTGCCGATGCGCGAGGGGCGTGAAGGTGTGGTAGAGGTAGATGCGGCCCTGTTCGAGATCCACGAGCGTAATGTAGCAACAGCCACCGAGTACCGGGCACGTGTGTTAGGTGCGCTAATTGATCTGTTGAAGCGCAGGTGAACCGGGAGGCATGGTTCAGGACGCTGGAGGCAGGTGGCAGGAAGACAACAACTATGAATACATCTAATGCGATTCCTGAACAACTTCAGGAGATTATCGACCAATTCCAGGAAAGTGATCGGCAAGAGAAACTAGAGTTATTACTCGAATTCTCTGACCAACTGCCGCCGCTCCCTGAGTTATACCGCGAACACGCCGGCATGGAGCAGGTGCATGAGTGTATGTCGCCCGTGTTTGTCGTGGCCGAGCGCGCCGGCGCCGGCGTTGTTTTTCACTTTGACGTACCGCCGGAAGCGCCGACAACGCGCGGTTACGCCTCGATTCTGGCTGCGGGTCTGAACGGATTATCGCCGGACGTTGTGCTAAGTGTGCCGAGTGACTTCTTTCAGGCAATGGGCTTACACGAGATCCTCAGTCCCCAACGCCTGAACGGGATCACGGCGATGCTGGCCTATGTGAAGCGTCAGGCGCTGAAGATAAGGGAAGCGTAGATCCGTAGATTACGCAGATGGCGCAGATGACGCTCTACGCAGTTTCCTCAGTCCCCAACGGATCGCCAGATAGGCTATTGCAAGCGCATTGAGGCTGTACTCAAAGATTGTGAAAGCAGCCGCGTGATAATCACGTTCCCAATAACTAATTGGGCTGGGAAAGCGATAACTCCAGTTAAGCGGGAAAAATAATACCGGGCCGTCGCTATGATGGGTGGGGATGTCGAGCGCGGTATGAAAGAGGCAGCCGAGCGCGAACCAGCGCAGCGCGTGCCCCCAGGCGTAGCCGCGCCGTTCGGCCCAGACGCCGATGAGCAGGTAGAGCGTGATCAGCAGCGGCGCGTGAAAGAGGTTGTGCGCCGCGATCCAGAGCGGATCGAACTCATACAGATAGCCCAGGATCGCCCACATTGAGTCGCCGGAGATCCCACGCCCCCAACGCAAATACGCTGCACCGCTCAGCGAAAGGAAGAGAAACGGCAGATCGGGCACAATCGAGCCCATAATGAACCGCTGCTGATCGACCTTCACGCCCCGGTCGCGGAGGGCCGTGCCGAGGGCGGTAGTGAGGATGGCGTGCGAGTAGGTGCGCATAGGAACCAGCATAACACAAAGGGAGGGCCGGCAAACACAACTGTTCACCGTGCCCTCCCCGATTATAAAGCCCAGCAGCCTGAATTAGATCCGCGCTTCAAGCAAGGCCCGGACAACCGTGTCCAGCACTGCCGCCGGACGATCGGTGCCGCAACCAAGGCCGGCCCGGCGCAGTAACGCCCGCCGATGGGTGTGCAGCGAGGGGGTGGTAACTGCGCGACGACGCGTGTGCTGGTGGGGTGATGGGGTTAGACGTACGCCAGGAAATAGAATAATCATCGCCTTATCCTTGGATCAATTCTCACAGCGTGATCATAGCCCTCACGCCGCGTTGCGTCAATCCCCCTATAGGTGGGCGTTTGCCGTGCATTTCCCGGAAGAAAGGTGAATGTAGAACGATAAAGCGCTAAGCGATACAAACGGCTGAAGCAAGTTAACCGATCACACAGCAGCACTTGTTCGGCTCCTTGTTCGCCTGTCCCCTTGTCTCATGCTACAATATGGTATCCCAATGCCAGTACGAGCCTTGTTATAGCTCAATTCTCGATGCTCCATGCTTAATTCTGCATTTCCTCAAGGAGGAGGCCACATGCCCGGGATGTTGATCGATGGTGCGTTTGTGCCTGCTGCCGCCGGCGATACCTTTGCTGTCCATAATCCTGCTACCGAAGAACTGCTCGACCACGTGCCCCATGCCTCTCCCGCCGATGCCCAACGCGCCGTCGCTTCTTCCAAGGCCGCCTTCCGCGCGTGGCGCCGCGCAACAGCCCACGCGAAGGCCCACGCTTTACATCAGATCGCCGCCAAATTGCGCGAACACAGCGCAGAACTCGCCACGCTGATGACGCTGGAGGGCGGCAAGCCGTTGCTCGAAAACCGCGATGAGATCGACTGGTGCGCCGATTGTTTCGATTATTATGCCGAGCTTCAGCGCAACTCGCGCGGGCGGGTGATCCCCTCGGTGGAGTCGTCGCAGTTGGCGATGGTGCTGAAGGAACCCTACGGCGTTGTGGCCGCGATCGTGCCCTGGAATTACCCGCTCTTGCTAATGAGTTGGAAGGTCGCCCCGGCCCTCGCCGCCGGCAACTGTGTGGTACTGAAGCCCAGCGAGATGACGCCGCTCTGCACGCTGCGCTTCGCCGAGCTTTGCTGCACCGATCTGCCGCCGGGCGTGCTCAATGTCGTCACCGGCTTCGGCGATGTGGGCCGCGAACTGGTGGTCAGTCCCGATACGCAACTGATCGCATTCACCGGCTCGTTCGCCACCGGGCGCGAGATCGCCCGCCTCGCCGCCGACCGCGTGAAGAAGACCCACCTGGAACTCGGCGGCAAAGATGCCTTCATCGTCGCCGAAGACGCCGACCTCGATGTGGCCGTGCCCGGCGTGGCCTGGGCGGCGCTACTCAACGCGGGCCAGGTTTGTACTTCTACCGAACGGGTTTACGTCCACGAGTCGCTTGCTAAGGCTTTTACGGAACGGTTGGTCGAATTTGTAAGCACGCTACGGCTCGGCTCCGGCATGGAGCCGACCACCGATATCGGCCCGCTGATCGGCGCGAAATATCGGGCCAAGGTGGAAGCGCAGGTAGACGAAGCGCGGGGTAAGGGCGCGCAGATCCTCTTCGGCGGGCGCCGGCCGCCGCAACTCGAACGCGGCTTCTTCTACGAACCGACGATCCTGTCCGGCGTCGATCACGGCTACCGGATTATGCGCGAGGAGACCTTCGGCCCGACGATCCCGATCATGACCTACCGTAGCTTCGACGAGGCAATCGACCTGGTGAACGACTGCGACTACGGCCTGGGTGCGAATCTGTACACCAATGATCCACGCAAGGTCAAGCAGTATTATGAAGAGGTGAAGGCGGGCACTTGCTGGGTAAACGACCCGCTGACCGACAACGACGCCGGCCCATTCGGCGGCATGAAATTCTCCGGCGGCGCGCGCGAATTGGGTCAGGAAGGCCTGGAAGAATTCCAGGAGACCAAGCACGTCCACTGGGATTTTGCGATGGAGCGCAAGTCTTGGTGGTATCCGTATGGAGAAGAATAAGGAGACAGCAATGCTTCAGTTACCCCCCGGCCCGCTCGTCAGTGTAGACTGGCTGGCCGAACATATCAAGCATCCAGGCGTCAGCGTGATCGATGTGCGCGGCAAGGTATTGCCGCCCACCGAGCCCAAGCCGCATTACTTTGCCCGCCACGACGATTACTTGGCCGGGCACATCCCCGGCGCAGTTTATATTGATTGGACGCAAGATATTGTCGATCTCGACGATCCGGTAATGGTGCAGGTGGCCCCTCCGGCGAAGATCGCCCAGGTGCTTGGCGAGCGCGGCATCGGCGACGACAGCATTGTGATCATCTACGACGACTTCTTCTCGATGTTCGCTGGGCGCATGCTCTGGGTACTGCGCTACTATGGCTTCGAGAACGCGCGCATCCTCAACGGCGGCAGCGTCAAGTGGCAGGCGGATGGCCACCCGCTCAGCACGGAAACGCCAAACTATCCGTTTGCCACCTTTACGCCCCGGCCCGACCCAGCGCTACGCAAGACGGCCGATCAGGTGCTCGCCGCCCTCGGCAGCGACACGCTTCTGATCGACGCGCGCAGCACCAAAGAGTATCACGGCGCGGAATCACGTGCGGCACGCGGCGGCCACATCCCCGGCGCTGTGAACGTGTTTTATCGTGATCTCGTCACCGGCCCCGACCAGACCTACGCCTCGCCCGACGAACTGCGCGCACGCTTCGCCGCTGCCGGGGTCGATCCTGCGGCACTCGACGAGCGCGAAGTTGTCGCTTATTGCAACGGCGGCGTCTCGGCTACACCGGCTGCTCTCGCTCTGGAGATCGCTACCGGCAAGCGTGTCGCAATCTACGACGGCTCGTGGAATGAGTGGGGCAACGACGAAACGAGGCCGCTGGAGCGGTGAGTGACGAGTGACAAGTGACGAGTGATGCCTGCGTACCCTGAGCCTTCGTCTCGGCTCAGGCCGGGGTAGGCCGAAGGCCGTATCGAATCGCAGGGTGATGCGTGTGGCGTGAAAACGAGCATCCGTCGTCTGTCGTCCGGCGTCCGGCGCCCCCTGAGCGTGTCGAAGGGTCGTCTTCCGTCCATCGTCGCAATGCCAGATCATAACCCGAAAGGAGTTGCCATGGCAGATGAATACATCCTCGACACGCCACGGGTGCGCCGGTTCATCGCCGATGTCGCTAAGGCGCTGAGTGAACGCCCGGTCGCCGAGGCGCTGGAACAACTGCGCCCGACGTTTGCCGATCTGCTCGCTGATCCGACATGGCTACCCGATGAATATATGCGCCCCGCCGCAGAGAGCGGTATGGGCGGCGGGATCGCGACCTGGCTGATCTACCGCGCCGCTGATGGCGGACTCGCGCTTTTTAGCCTGGTTGTACCACCCGCCAGCGCCACACCCGTTCACGATCACCTGGCCTGGGGCTTGGTTGGGCTTTACACCGGCGAACAGGATGAGCGGGTCTACAAGCGATTACCGTCTGCGCCCGAGCACATCCACGCCGCCGACTACGCGCAGCTGGAACTTGCCGAACAGAACCATCTGCGCCCCGGCGACTTCTATGTACTCATGCCGCCTGAAGGTGACATTCACAGCGTAGCGACGATCTCCAGCAGCGCGTCGGTGAGCATTCATTTACTCGGCAATGACACTGGTTGCACCTGGCGCCACGCCTATGAACCCGACTCGGGCGCCGTGCGCGCCTTCAAGTCGGGTTGGAGTAATGTGGAATGCAAGGAGGAAGATGCGTAACATGAGCTTCGCTCACGTCACGCATCGTTGGTTAGCCCAGGATCGCCGCCAGCACGGCGTCGGTGTCGCTGAGGTCGGCGAGGAGTGCGTCGGGGGCGTGGGCGCTGAGATCGGCGAGGGCGTAAGGGCCGGTGGCGACGGCTACTGTACGTGCGCCGTTGGCTTTGCCGCAGGCAATATCGTTCGGGGTGTCGCCGATGATCACGATCTGCGGCCCGCCAAAACGCCGCCCGTAACGGTGGGCGGCGCGCTCAGCGGCGATCGGCACAAGTTCCGGGCGATGGTGGTGGTCGTCGCCATAAGCGCCCGCCTCCAGATCGAGCAGCGGCAAAAGGCCGGTACATTCCAGCTTGATCCGCGCAATCGCGGCCATATTGCCGGTGAGCGGCGCCTGGCGAGCATAACTGCCCAGCGCTTCAAGGGCAGCAAGCACGCCGGGAAAGATCGTCGAGCGGGCGGCAAGTGCGGCGCGCTGCGGCTCCAGCAACGCCAGGTAAGCCGCCTTAAACTCGTGGAGTCGCTCGGCGACGTGCGCAACATCCAGGCTCGGGAAGCTCTCGCGAATAATTTGCCAGTCGGTCTTTCCGGCATAATGCGTACGCGCCATCGGCGCCGTTGGGCCAACCACCTGCTGCATCGCGGCGCGCATCGCCGCGGCCGCAATCCCGTCCGTGCTCAGTAGCGTACCGTCAACATCCCACAGTATCAGCCGATCCATGTAATTCCTATCTCATCTCACTGAAGGCACTGACCGCGCCACTGAAGGCACTGACGGCGCACCGCTGAGAGCACTGACCGCACACCGCTGAGAGCACTGACCGCACACCGCTGAGAGCACTGACCGCGCGCCACTGAAGGCACTGATCGCACGCCACTGAAGGCACTGATCGCACGCCACTGAGGCCACTGACGGCACACCGCTGAGAGCACTGATCGCACGCCACTGAGGCCACTGAACCCGCACATTGACAGGTCGAGCCGCACCTAGCGCGGTAATGCTTTGCGCGGCGGTGTGCCAATGTAGTGATGCACCGTTGCGAGCAATTCATCAAGGTCGATCGGCTTGGCCAGGAACGTTTCAAACCCGGCGTCAATCATCAACTCACGGTCGTCTTCGCCGAGGCCGCTTACCGCGATCGCCGGACACGGCGCGAAGTCGGGCAGGCCGCGCAACATCCCGAGTAGTTGCGGCCCATCCTGGTCGGGCAGACGCATGTCAATCATCAACAGATGATACGCTCGGCGCTGGGCAAAGGTGAGCGCTTCTTGCGCATCACCGGCCACATCGACTGCATAACCCTGGCTCATCAGAAAGCGACTGATCACCTGCTGCATCAGCGGATTGTCATCGACCAGAAGCACCTGCATCGGCGCGATCCTTTCGGTGAGCGGTAGAGCAGTAAATCGGTAAAACGGTAGGGCGGTAAACCGGTAGGGCGAACCAACTCAACTTGATCGAAAGTATACCGCATTCTAGGAAAGGGCGGTAGCCGGTGGGCGATGGACTGCTGACGATAGACGGGGTCGCCGAGATGTCGCAGCGCTCGACGCGGTAAGCCTGGCGCTGCTGGGCGCGCAGACCTGCGACAACGCCCTCAACGAAAACGCCGCCTGGCACAATGTACGGCTAGGGGCTGGGAATACACCATCGACGGCTACGTGGAAGAGATCCGCGAAGTGAGCACGATGGCCCGGCAGATCGCGATGCTGTTGCTGCTAGGACCGGGAAGGGGCGATTACCTGGGCGGGCGGCGGGCGAGGGCGCAGTGACCACAGACCACGGGACCATTGGGCATGCGTGGGGCTGCCCCACGCATCCCTTACGCCGCCCCGCCGCCCGTACGGGCGGACCTGCGTGTCCGCCCGGGGCAGCCACACGGGGCTGCCCCCTACACGCTTCCCGCCCCGCCGCCCTCCGCGCCC
>JBBRUG010000091.1:0-18127 GCA_038247995.1 Chloroflexales bacterium
AATTAACTTGAGGTGTTGGCCCTCAGCGCCCCGCGTGCGCACATCGACCACATCAACGCCTGTACTCATCAGCACCGGTTGCGGATTGCCCTGGCCAAACGGCTCCAATTGGGCCAACTCGTTGTACAAATCCCAGTTCAACTGCCCAAGATCGACTTCGGCATCAATGGTAAGTTCGGGGGTCAAATCAACGCCTTGCAGCGCTTCAGTAACGATGGCCTCCATACGCCGCTCAAGCTCGGGCAGGCGCTCACTGGCAATTGTGAAACCGGCTGCGGCTGCGTGGCCGCCGAAGCGCACAAACAGATCGGCGCACTGCTGGAGCGCCTCCACCATATTCAGGCCCGGGATCGAACGCGCCGACCCACGCGACTCGCTCGGGCCACGTTCGATCATCAGCACGGGGCGGCCCAACTCATCCACCAGCCGCGAAGCAACCAACCCAACGACGCCACTCGGATAGGCTTCGTCGGCCAGGATCACTACACTGCGATCAAACTTGTGCTCAGCTTCAACCTGCGCGCGTGCGGCAGCATGAACCACCTTGGTCAACTCCTGGCGAGCGCGGTTAGTTTCATTGAGCGCATGGGCGAGGGTTGCGGCCTGCGCAGAGCTGTCTGCGAGCAGCAGTTCGTAGGCGCGCACGGCTTCATCGAGACGCCCGGCAGCGTTCAGGCGCGGCGCAAGCATAAATGCGATTGCCGTACTATCGATCCGCTCAGGTTTCAACCCGGCAGACTCGATGAGTGCCTTCAGGCCAGGGCGCTCGGTAGCCTGAATAGCAGCTAAACCGGATTTCACCAGCACGCGATTTTCGCCCAGTAACGGCCCCATATCGGCCACGGTTCCCAGGGCAACCACATCGAGCATGTCGCGCCCACGTAGATCGCCGGGACGTAAGCCATGTTTGAAGAGCGCTTGCACCAGCTTAAAGGCGATCCCCACGCCGACGAGTTGCTTGAAGGGATAGGGACAACCCGCCTGGCGCGGGTTCACAATCGCAAACGCCGGCGGCAACTCGGCGGGCGGTTGATGGTGATCGGTAACGATTACATCGATGCCAAGCGCCTGGGCGGCAGTCACTTCGGCGAAGTTACTGATGCCGCAATCGACCGTGATCAGCACCCGCACGCCCTGGGCAGACAAGTCGTTGATCGCAAGGTTATTCAGACCATAACCCTCGCGGAAACGATTGGGAATGTAGGGCTGCACAACACCGCCCATCGCACGTAACACCTGAACGAGCAGAGTTACTGCCGTTACACCATCGGTGTCGAAGTCGCCATAGATTGCGATCGGCTCACCTGAAGCGATCGCCGCGGCCACGCGAGTTGACGCTTCCGACATGCCTTTGAGCAAGAATGGATCGTGCAGGCCGCTGAGGTAGTCGGCGGTGAGAAACGCTTGCGCCGCAGCGGCATCGTGGAGGCCACGATTGAAGAGGAGCGCAGCGATCAGTGGGCTCACGCCCAACTGACGGGCGAAATCGGCGGGCGCAGCAGGCTGTGAGGCCCAATGCTTACGGCGAGCAGACATAGAAATTCTCTTAAATATCAGTGCCAGTTGCAGCGTGCCGCAACTGGCACTAATGGTATTGGGAAGCGCTAACGATCTCTATCCTCTATACCGTTGAGCGGCGCCGAATGATACGAAATCATCCTAGTACGCTAAAGCGTAAGTCCGCTTAACTGTGGCGGGCGCAAACCCGCGTACAACCAGTTGTACTAGCGGTGATTAGCTACGCTCAATCAGGCTTGTGCCGGTCATGTCAGCGGAAAGGGCCAGGCCTAGTAGATCGAGCAGCGTGGGTGTTACATCCGCCAGGCGGCCGCCGGCGCGCAACGTAATGTCGCCCTTCCCCAGGCCCAAACCCTCGGCAGCCACGAGTATGCACGGCACCAAATTTGTGGTGTGGGCCGTGTGAACGCCACCCGTCTCTGGGTCGATCATCTGCTCGGCATTGCCGTGGTCGGCGATGAGCAGCGCGGCGCCGCCACGCGCCAGCACGTCAGGGATCACCTCGCCCAACGCCGCATCGACCGTCTCACAGGCCTGCACGACAGCCGGGATGATCCCCGTATGGCCCACCATATCGGGGTTGGCGAAATTGACTACAATCAAGTCGTACTGTTCGCTACGGACGGCGGCAAGCAGCGCACTGGTAAGCCCGGCAGCGCTCATTTCGGGCTGGAGATCGTAGGTAGCCACTTTGGGCGACGGCTCCAGATGGCGATCCTCACCTGGGAAGGGAACCTCGCGTCCGCCGTTGAGAAAGAAAGTAACGTGAGGATACTTTTCAGTTTCCGCCAGGTGGAACTGGCGCAATCCGGCATCACTCACCACTTTCGCCAGCGGCGTCAACACCGGGCGCGGCGGGAAGGCGACTGTAACCGGCAGGCCCGCTTCGTACTGGGTTAACGTTACGAAAGCGAGATTCTGGAGTTGGGCTTCGCGCTGCCAGATCGTGGCCGGTAGCTTTTGACCTTCAGCTTGCTGGCGCGCATAGTGCGCGATAATCTCGGTCGAGAGATCGGGCTGAACAAAAGCGCGCGTGAGTTGGCGGCCACGATCGGGCCGGAAGTTGGTGAAGATGATCGCGTCACTGTCTTGCACTGTAGCAACCGGCCGGCCATCGGCGAGGAGGACGGTGGGCAACACGAACTCGTCGTTCGTATCGGCGGCATAACCCTGTAGAATAGCTTCGCGGGCACTGGTTGCCGTAACGCCGTGCCCCAGCACGAGGGCATCGTAGGCGCGGCCGGTGCGCTCCCAACGACTGTCGCGATCCATGGCGTAGTAACGCCCGCTGACGGTAGCAATTGTGCCGCCGCCGATGCGGGCGAGCGCCGCCTCCAGCGTATCCAGAAAGCCAAGCGCCGAGCGCGGCAAGACGTCGCGCCCATCGAGGAAGAGGTGCAAATAGATGCGCTCGAGGCCGTAGCGCTGCGCTAATTCAACCAGCGCATGCAGATGATCTTGGTGGGCGTGAACACCACCGGGGCCAAAGAGCCCCATCAGATGCAGCGCGCTCTGGTTGGCCTTGACGTGTTCGATCGCGCTGAGCAACCCTGGATTAGTAAAAAAATCACCGTCAGTAATACTCTTGCTGATCCGGGTCAACTCCTGATAGACCACAAACCCGGCGCCGATATTGAGGTGGCCGACTTCGGAATTGCCGATCTGACCATCGGGAAGGCCAACATCGAGGCCCGAAGCAGACAACTGTGTAAAAGGCCGTTCGGCGATCCAGCGATCAACATTAGGCGTATGCGCGAGATCGACGGCATTGCCGGGACCGGGCGGCGCAAGCCCCCAGCCGTCCATAATCGTCAGCACGACCGGGCGTGGTCGGGTGAGTGCCATGTGATTATCTCCGTAGTGATGAGATGCTGTTGGGGCGCGTCGCGACGCGCCCGCTCGGGTTTGGTTGAGGCGCGTCGCGATGCGCCCGTTCTGGTTTGGTTGAGGCGCGTCGCGATGCGCCCGTTCTGGTTGGGGCGCCGGCTGCCGCCGGACCTAGCCCAACCCCAGCGCAACGGCGGCAATACGGCCGGCGGCAAGCAAGCTGAGCAGGGCAGCGCCAAAAAGCGGCGCGCCGATCAGCAGGAGCGTGATTATACGCTCAGCGGGTGAGGGCGCTGTACTGATGAAGCCACGCAACACCTCACGCCTGACGGCCAACCACCCTGCCCAGAGGGTGAGCGCACCGAGCAGCGCAAACACAAGTGCTGCGCCAAGCGCAATGAGTGCACCAAGGATTGCCATATTTGGATGCTCCTCGATGATCGGTCTGACAGTCTGACAGTCTGACAGTCTGACAGTTCGCAGCCCGAATGTGACTAAAGATGAGCGCCAACCAGCAGTTAGTACAGCACTTGGCAAATCCGTGGTGTGTTGATAACGTGTTGCGTGTTGCGTATTGCGCGTCTGGATAGGTAATACGCAACCCACCGGCGATTGCCAATCCCAAACAAACTTCCGAAATGCTGTACTAGTTCATCACACGTTCTTCATCTCTTGTCTGTCGTCTTTCGTCGCTTATTGTAACCGCATCACCGGCAAAACGTATCGCTACGCGCTCATGGGCGGCGAGGGCCGCGCCAATAATTCCGGCATTGTTGCGCAATTGGGCGGGGACAACTTCGACTTGAACTGTGAGTTGATCCGCAAACCGCTCGAACTGACGGCTAGCGCCGCCGCCAACGATGATCAGGTCGGGCCAGAGGAGCCGCGCAATGGTGTTCAAGTATTCATCGAAGCGCCGCGCCCAGGACTTCCAGCTTAACTTTTTGCGTTCACGCGCACTGTCCGAAGCGCGTGACTCGGCCTCTTTGCCACGAATTTCGATGTGCCCAAGCTCGGTATTCGGCACAAGCACGCCATCGACAAAGAGCGCTGTGCCAATCCCCGTACCAATTGTGAGCATCAAGACAAGCCCGTTGCGCCCCTGCCCGGCGCCAAAGCGCATTTCGGCGAGGCCGGCAGCGTCAGCATCGTTGAGCAGTTGCACGGGTGAGCCGGTAGCCTGGGCGAGCATCTGGGCGCCATTCGTGCCCACCCAACGCGGTGAGATATTGGCCGCCGTGTGTACCACACCGCCCTTGATCACCGCCGGAAAACCACATCCAATCGGGCCATGCCAATCGAAATGCCGGACAACTTGCGCCGCAACATCGACAACAGCTTCGGGTAGCGCCGGGTCGGGAGTGGGCAACCGATAGCGCGGCGCATCCAGCGTGCCCATCGCCAGATTGACCACTGCCCCCTTGATCCCTGAACCGCCAATGTCTAAGCCGAAGATTTGCATACGACTCGCTCACTGGATCACTGAACCACGGAACCACGGAACCACGGAAACGCTGAACCACGGAACCACGGAACCACGGAAACGCTGAACCACGGAACCACGGAACCACGGAACCACGGAAACGCTGAGCCACGGAAGCGCTGAACCACGGAACCACGGAACCACGGAAGCGCTGAACCACGGAAACCCTGAACCACGGAAACCCTGAACCACGGAACCACGGAACCACGGAAGCGCTGAACCACGGAAACGCTGAACCACGGAAACGCTGAACCACGGAACCACGGAACCACGGAAACCCTGAAACCCTGAACCACTGAACCGCTCGCCCGCTACGGCACCAAATACCGCCCCGGATTGATTGCCTGCGCCGGATCCCACTGCCTGCGCAAAGCCTGCATCAACTCCAGCGTAGCCGGCGCCGATCCCCAGCGATCGATTCCTTCAACCAGTGCGGTGGGAACCTCCTCGACAACTGCATAACCACCGATGCCGCGCATCGCGGCCCGCAACTCGTCGAGGGCCGCTAGTTGTTCTTGGGGCGGAATACCGCCGACCTCCCAGCGTGTATACCCAATCCCAACTCCAGCCAGCAACAGCCGCGCTGAGGGCCAGTTGCGCACCATCGGTACTCGCTCCATCATCCGCGCCATGTTCATCACTGCGCTTGCCGGCGCGGCCACGCGCACGAGCAAGGCGTCGTTGCGTGTCGGGGCGCTGAAATTGGCCAGCGTGATCCACAATGCTTCATCATCATTGAAGGCCAACTCGACCGTGCGCGCGCCCAACTCGGCGCAACGGCGCGCCGCTTCACAGATCTGGCGTTGCACGGCTGCCGCCGTGCCAGCAAAGCGCGCCGCCACGAGGATGTGCGCCGGCTGACCCTCCCGAAAGGTGTTGAGCGCCGGAATCATCGCTTCCACACTATCGTTGAGGGCCACCAGCGCGATCGGTTGCAGCGGCGTGACGCGAAGTTGTTCCACAGCCAGTACCGCCGCACGCCGCTCAGGAAAGACGGCCAACAGCGTCTCGCGTTCGGCCGGCAGCGGCGCAACTTTACACGTCACTTCGACAATTACGCCCAATGTACCGAGCGCGCCGAGGTGTAGCTTATGCGCATCATAGCCGGCCACATTTTTTACTACCTTGGCCCCACTGCGCACCAAGCGACCATCAGCAAGCGCGACCTGCATGCCGAGCGTCCAATCGCGCGGCGCACCATACCCAAGGCGCAGCGGCCCGGCGGCGCCACTGGCGAGCAAGCCACCGACCGTCGCCTGCGCCGGTAGCGGTGGATCCCAGGGCAACCACTGGCCGTTGGCGGCGAGCAACGTTTGGATAGCGCCAAGCGTTGCCCCGGCCTCAACACTGATCACAAGATCTTCAGGGCTATATTCAATCACCTGGTGCATACCGCGCAGATCCAGCGCAACATCGTAGCGCGTCGGCGGTGCCCCAATATGCTGACGGGTACCGCCACCCCACGGAATCACTGCATGCCCAGCGGCGGTTGCCGCCTGTAGGGCCGCAGCGACTTCCGTCGCACTGGTCGGGGTAACAATCGCTGAGGGCGTCAGGTGATTGAGGCTATAGTTTAAGGCGTGCATGGCTCAGGTTTCAGGATCAAGGAGTGCGTCACGACGCCTCCTTATGCGGCTGGAGCGCATCGTCGTGCGCCCATACAGTGCTTCTTAGATCCATGCTCCCCGCTCCAGCGCTTTCAATGCGCCACGGGCATGCCGAATGTCGGCGCACGACGAGCCCATCGGCAGGAGTTTGCACGGGTTAAGCAGACCCGACGGGTCAAAGACGGCGCGCAATTCGGCAAAAGCGGCCAGATCGTCGGGGCTGAAGATCCAGCTCAGATAGTCGCGCTTTTCAATACCGATCCCGTGTTCGCCGCTGATCGTGCCGCCGACGCTGACACATGCGCGCAGAATCTCTTCGCTGGCGGCGATTGCCCGTTCGCGTGCGCCGGGCTCGCGCAAATCGAAGAGCAAGAGCGGGTGGAGGTTACCGTCACCGGCATGAAAAATGTTCACGACCTTGATTGCGTGGCGTTCGGCGACCTCTTCGGTGAGGCGCAGTAGTTCGGGCAGGCGCGAGCGCGGCACCACACCATCTTGAATATGATAGTGCGGCGCAATCCGCCCGCAGGCGGCCAGTGCGCCTTTACGCCCGGCCCAGAGCTTCGCACGTTGAGCTTCATCGGCGGCGGCGCGCAGTTCGCGGGCGCCGTGTGCACTACAGATCGCCGCAATCCGCTCGGCCTCGACAACCAGATTATCATGCAGGCCATCGATCTCGATCAGCAGCACTGCGCGCGCATCATCGGGGTAGCCGGCCTGTACCGCTGCTTCAACGGCGGCGATGCCCTCGCCGACAAGCATCTCCAGCGCAGCGGGAATGATCCCGGCGGCGATGATCGCCGATACCGTAGCCGCCGCCGGCTCTAATTCATCATAGATCGCCAGGAAGGTACGGATCGCCTCCGGGTCGGGCGTGAGCCGCACGGTAAGCTGCGTAATCACGCCCAGCGTACCTTCGCTCCCAACCATCACGCCAAGCAGATCGTAGCCTGGCGCGTCGGGGGCATTGCCGCCCAACTCCACCACATTACCGTCGCTCAGCACCACAGTAGCGGCGAGAATATGATTGGTTGTGACGCCATACTTCAGACAGTGCGGCCCACCGGCGTTGCATGCCGCGTTGCCACCTACCGTGCTGGCGCGCTGACTGCTCGGGTCGGGGGCGAAGTGCAGGCCGTGGGCGGCAACGGCGACGCTCAGATCCGTGTTGATCACGCCCGGCTGAACGACGGCAGTACGGGCGACGGGATCGACGCTAAGCACCTGATTCAGGCGCGTAAGCGCAACCACGAGGCCACCCTGTTCAGGCACCGATCCACCGGCCAACCCGGTGCCGGCGCCACGCGCCACTACCGGCAGGCCATACTGCGCCGCCAACCGCACACAGGCCGCCACCTCGGCAGTGCTGGCGGGTACAACAACAACCTCCGGCACGGCTTGATCCAGGGCCGAGCCGTCGAACTCGTACAGCATCAACTCTTCAGCGCGGCTGAGCACATAGGGCACGCCAATCGCCTGGCGCAGGGCGTCGAGCAAAGCAGGTGCGATCATAGGGGTTACTTCGTGCGTACGCGGCGTTTCAAATCGACGGCAGGACGACGGAAGAGCAGCACATCAAGCGTGCCGCGCGGGTAACTGCGCACAAAGCGCTGAAGTGAATCTGGGTTACGCCGCCAGATCATCGAAAAGAAGAGTGCGATGATCAGCAACACCAGGATAATCGTCGAATTTAAGCCCTGGCCGGTGTTGAATGCAACGGCGATATAACCAAAAGCGGATAACAACAAGAGCGCCTGAGCAAAGGGGAAGAGCACAAATTGCTCGCGAGTCTGGAAGTATGCATAGAGAAACGCCGCAGCGTACCAGACCTCAAAGAGGATCACAAAAATAATCAGGAAAGAGATAAACGACATAAAACGCTCCGCCGAATCACATAAACTGGGTGTCCCTCATCATAGCATACTCCGCGCCCAGGCGGAGTATGCTATAATCCCCGCCTGTTGGGAGGCCGGCGCCGGATGCGCCCGCCAACAAGGAATCTGTATGCAGAAGCAACCGAGTATCACTGCCTTTTTCCCAGCCTGTAACGACGCAGGCACAATCGGGAGTATGGTGGTGAGCGTAACGGAGACGTTGGAAGAGATCACCGATGATTTTGAGGTGATCGTCGTTGAAAATGGCAGCACCGATTATACCGTCCAGGTGCTCGAATCACTCGCTGAGCGGTACGAGCGGCTGCGCGTCTATACTCATCGCGAGGTGCTTGGTTATGGCGGTGCGCTGCGGGTTGGTTTCGCCAGCGCCACCAAAGATCTGATCTTCTATACTGATGGTGACGCGCAGTACGACCCGCGCGAACTCAAAACGCTTCTGCCCGCGCTCCGCGACGATATTGACATTGTGAACGGCTGGAAGATCGGCCGCGGCGACCCGTTTCATCGCGTGGTGATCGGACGGTTGTACCACCATATTGTAAAGTTGCTCTTCGGCTTCAAGTTGCGCGACGTTGACTGCGACTTCCGGCTGATCCGGCGCGAAGTGTTCGATGTGATCGAGCTTGAGTCGGACAGCGGCACGATTTGCCTCGAACTAGTCAAGAAGCTGCAAGATGCTGGGTTCCAGTTTGCCGAAGTGCCGGTACATCATTACCACCGCACCTACGGGCAGAGCCAATTTTTCAACTTCCCCCGGCTCTGGCGCACCGGTGTGCAACTGATTGGCCTCTGGTGGAAACTCGTTGTGCGCCGCGAGCACATCCGCCGCATCGCACGCCGCCGAGCGGCAAAACAGGAGTCAGCAGACCAGAAGCAAGGGGCCGGAGCGAAGATCAAGGCCTGACTTCTGAATTCGCAAGCAACGAGGCTCGGGTAATGAGCGAACTTTACGCAAACGCATTCACCGATCGGCGGGTGTTGATCACCGGCGGAGCCGGATTTATCGGCGCGAACCTGGCCTTGCGCCTGGTTGAACTCGGCGCCCAGATTACAATCGTCGATTCACTTGTGCCTGAATATGGCGGCACACTGCATAATCTCACCGCGATCAAAGAGCAGGTACGCATCAACATCGCCGATGTGCGCGATGCGCACAGTATGAACTATCTGGTACAGGGCCAGGACTACTTATTCAACCTGGCCGGACAGAACTCGCACCTCGACTCGATGCGCGACCCGTTTACCGACTTGGAGATCAACTGCCGCTCGCAGCTCTCGATCCTTGAGTCGTGCCGCCGGCACAACCAGCAGATCAAAATCATCTATGCCTCTACGCGCCAAATCTATGGCAAGCCCGACTACTTACCCGTCGATGAGCGCCACATTTTGCGCCCAGTCGATGTCAACGGCATCAATAAGATGGCCGGTGAGTGGTATCACATTCTCTACAATAACGTACACGGCATTCGCGCCTGCGCCCTGCGGCTGACGAACACCTACGGCCCACGCATGCGCGTGAAGGACGCCCGGCAGACATTTCTCGGCATCTGGATCAAGCGCGTGATCGACGGCGAGCCAATTCAAGTCTGGGGCGACGGTTTACAGATCCGCGACTTTACCTATGTTGATGACTGCGTCGAGGCGCTACTGCTTGCGGCGATCACGCCCGGCGCCGACGGCCAGATCTTCAACCTGGGCAGCGACGAAACGATCAACCTGCGCGATCTTGCGGCGCTGGTAGTTGCGTGCGCCGGTGAGGGCACCTACGAGATCATCCCCTTCCCGCCCGATCGCAAGCCGATCGACATCGGCGACTATTACGGCGACTACCGGCTGATCCAGGGGCGGCTCGGCTGGCGTCCACGCATCGGCCTGCGCGAGGGGTTACAGCGCACAATGGAGTTCTATCGCGCCAACCGCGATTACTACTGGTAGATGCTCGACGAACACCATGCCGATCTGTTGCACATCGCGCTGACGGAATTCAGCCCACCCAACGCAACCAGTGCGCTCGACCTCGGCTGTGGCGCCGGCCGCAAGACAGGGTGGATGCAAGGATCTCGGATTCAGGATTCAGGATTCAGGATTCAGGATACCGGTAAACGTACGCTGATTGGCATCGACACGAATCACCGGGCGCTTGCTGCGGCCCATGCCGCACATCCCAATGGGATCTGGATTTGCGGCGATGCGCACACCTTACCCCTGACAACGGCTAGCATCGATCTGATCTGGTGTATCGCACTGCTCGGTTTACTCGCCGACCCGGCTGCGGCACTGCGTGAAGTATGGCGCGTGCTGCGCCCCGGCGGCAGCTTTGTGCTGGCTCAGGCCACTCAGCGCTGGGTACGGCTGCGCGATACTCTAGCCGCGACCACGGCCCGGCCCATGGCTCTGCCGCCTGCCGACGATCTCGGCAATGATAGCGCGGAACTGCTGCAGGCCGCAGGTTTCACAGACTTACGTCTGCGGGCCTACCTGCTTGAACCGCCCGACCTCAGCGCTGCCGCCGCTCAAGCGCCGCTGCTTGATCGCGGCCACCTCGACCCGACGGCCGAACCCGAAGCGCTGCCGGTGCTGATCCTGGCCGGCGGCAGGAAGTAGCCAGGGCGGCATACCTTTGCCCCCCATGCTCCTGAAAAATGAATTGACGGACAGGGTATACTACGGACACACCGTTGTGAACAGTGCAGGAGGCGATGATGTCATTACGCGGCGGCGCGGGGCCGGATCACGAAATTCCAATCGTCTGGTTTGAGAACCAGAACTACGATATTGGCGCGCGGGTTAGTATTATCGATGCGGCGGCTCAGGAAGTTGCCGGGGCGAAGGCGGGCAATGTAGTCGGCTACGATGCAAGCGGGCCGCGCCCAGGTGAACCATTCATCCGTGTGCTTGTGCAGCCCGACAGCCCGATCCCCAGCATCGTTGCGCTATCGCCGAACTCGCTGCGCCCGGAAGAGATTCCGGATCGCTTGGGCCTGGCGCGCTCGATCTTCACCGGCCTGGAACAGAATCTGTCTCCGGCCAACTTCGGTCAACTCCTGACATGGCTGCGCAGCGACGCCTGCCAGAACGTCTGCACCAATTCGGCCACGCGCCGCCAGCGCATCCGACTGGGCAGCTTGACACTTCCCGGCCTGGTCCTGCCCGAATTGGCCGAACTGGCCATCGAACGCAAATAAATGCGTTGTCCAGAATTATTCTTGACAGTACCCCTTTTGATCAGTATTATACGCATATTAACGAGCTATGAGTTCATACTGGCTCTTTTCAGCACATCGGGGCCGAGCGCACGCTTGACTCCGCTTGATGCACTTTAACATTCTGTATAGGAGGCCACCGTGACCGACCTAATCTGGGTCGTGCTGTCCCTATTCGGGGGGCTGGTAGGAGGCGCTGGGCTAGGCGTGTTGTGGGTCAATAATGGCGCCAACTCGCTTGCACAGCGCAAATCGGCTGAAGCCCGCCTGCTGATTGAGGAAGCGCGATCCCAGCAAAAAGAGATCCTGCTTCAAGCCAAAGACGATGCACTACGTATTCGCAATGATGCCGAGGCAGAGCTCCGCGAGTCCCGTCAGGGCTTGCAAAAGCAGGAAGAGCGTCTGCAACGGAAGGAGGAAAATCTCGACCGCAAAATCGAGGGCCTTGAGCGCCGTGAGCGGCAAGCCCAGAACCGCGAACGGCAGATCGAGCTATTGCATCAGGAGGCGGATCAACTCAAGAATCAGCAGACGACAGAGTTGGAACGCATCTCGCAACTGAGCCGCGATGAGGCCCGCGAGATCATCCTCGCCCAGGTCGAGCGTGAAGCCCGCGACGATGCGGCACGCCGGATCCGTGAGGTTGAACAACAAACCCGTGAAGAGGCCGACAAAACGGCCAAGAAGATCATTAGCCTGGCGATTCAACGCTGCGCCTCCGATTATGTGGCGGAACTGACTGTTACGACAGTCAATTTACCCAGTGAAGAACTCAAAGGCCGGATTATCGGTCGGGAAGGGCGCAATATTCGCGCCTTTGAACAGATCACCGGCGTTGATATAATTGTCGACGATACCCCCGAAGCAGTGACCCTTTCGTGCCACGATCCGGTACGCCGTGAGGTGGCGCGGGTCTCGTTGATGAAATTGCTCAAAGATGGCCGTATTCACCCATCGCGCATTGAAGAGATTGTTCAGAAGACGCAAGTTGAGATTGAACATGTAATGCGCGAAGAGGGCGAGCGGGTGGCTTATGAAGCGAATGTCCAGGGGCTCCATCCGGATCTGATCAAACTCCTGGGCCGCTTAAAGTACCGCACGAGCTATGGCCAGAATGTGCTGCACCACTCGCTCGAGAGTGCCCTCCTTGCAGCGCATATGGCCGCCGAAATTGGCGCCAATATTAACGTGGCGAAAACCGCCGCCTTGCTCCACGATATCGGCAAGGCGGTTGACCACGAAGTTCAGGGGCCGCACGCCCTGATCGGCGCCGATATCGCTCGCCGCCTTGGCCGATCGCCGGCGATTGTGCACGCGATTGGCGCCCACCACCACGACGAAGAACCGCAGACTGTCGAGGCGTTCCTGGTGATCGCCGCCGATGCGATCTCCGGTGCGCGTCCCGGCGCACGCCGCGAGACGCTTGATCTGTATATTAAGCGCCTGGAAGCGCTTGAAACGGTTGCCACATCGTTCACCGGCGTGCAACGCGCATTTGCGGTGCAAGCCGGGCGCGAAGTGCGGATTATGGTTCAACCGGATCAGATCGACGACCTCGCCAGTATTCATCTGGCCCGCGACGTAGCAAAGAAGATCGAGGAGAGTTTGCAGTATCCCGGCCAGATCAAGGTTACGATCATTCGTGAAACCCGGGCCGTGGATTTTGCGCGCTGACATGGCTTACCTGGTGTGTTTAATCAACTGAATACACCAGGTAAACCGCCTTTACTTCAGCCCCTACAGACTGTGGTACAATTCGTGGGCGAACCTCGCATTCCAGTGTGCAATCAATATAAGGAGGGCTGCGCTAGGATGAACCTGGATACGGCAACTGACAATTCTGTCCCCGAACTTCCCGATACCGACCCCCAGGAGGAACCCATGACTAATGCTCAGCCACTCCAAATGGCCCGTGCCGTCGGCGCTAATACGGCGCAGGCTGTCGAGCCGCGCTCGGCTGAAGTCCTAAAAGTCTCGACTCGCTCGCGCCCCAGTGCTGTCGCCGGTGCAATTGCCGGCGTGATCCGCGAAAGCGGTGTCGCTGAGGTGCAGTCGATCGGCGCCGGTGCAACGAATCAAGCGATTAAAGCCGTGGCGATTGCGCGCAGCTACCTCAATGAAGAGGGGATCGATATTATTTGTATACCTTCGTTTATCGATGTCGCCATCGATGAAGAAGAGCGCACCGCGATCCGGTTGCTCATCGAACGGCGTTAATGTGTTGCCACGTCTAGGTTGGGCAGGCGCTCCATTGAATGGGCTTGGCCGTCTGCCACGCTGATCGGCTCTCACCCAATGGCGGGTGGGAGCTTTTTTGTTGCATCAGCACGCTGCGGCAAGCGCCGCAATGGCCCAATGGATGGGCAAAGGTTCTGGATATGGAAGAGATCGTTCGCTTTCTGCAGCAATACCCGCCGTTTGATCAACTGCCTGCTGCCCGCCTCGCCAATGCGGCAGCTACGATGCAAATTGAGTATTTTGTTGCTGGGCAGACGATCCTGGCCCATGGCGGGCCGCCCGCCGAGTTTCTTTATATTGTCTGTAAAGGCAGCGTCGATCTGCTGCGCGAAGATCACGGCCAGGAGGAGATCTTCGACTCGCTCGGCCCAGGCGAGGTCTTTGGTCACCTCTCGCTGATCCGCAACCGGCCGCCGATTGTGACTGCGCGCGCTGCCAGCGAGACGCTGGCCTATCTGCTGCCCGCCGCCATGTTCGCCCAACTTCGCGAGGAAGCAACCGACTTCGCGCGTTTCTTCGCCGTTCCGGCCGTCGAGCGGATTACCTTCGCCCTTGAACAACGCCACGCCGACGCTACGCCTGCGCTCTTTCAGACCCAGATCGGCGATCTGCTGCACCGCCCGATTGTTGCCATCGCGCCTGATGCAAGTGTGGGCAAAGCCGCCGAACTGATGCGCACTGAACACGTCAGTTGTTTGCTCGTTGATCTGCCGCCTTATGGTGTGTTCGACATGGGCTCGGGCATTCTTACCGACCGCGACCTGCGCAATCGGATCGTCGCCGATGGCCTGCCCGACAGCACTCCGGTACGCGCGGTGATGAGCGCGCCAGTGCTCAGTTTACCTACCGAGAGCCTGGTGTTCGAGGCGCTGCTGCTGATGCTTGAGCACGGTATCCATCACCTGCCGATCACCCATAACGACCTTGTCGTCGGGATGGTGACGCATACCGATATTCTGCGCCACCAGAGCCGTAGCCCGCTGTTCCTCCCGCGCCAACTCGATCGCGCGCGCGATCTTGCCGATCTGCGGCGCTACACCGACCAGGTTGCCGAAACGGTCGGGCAACTGATGGACGCCGGCGTGCGCGTGAGCAACATCGGGCGGATCGTCGCCATTGCCCATGACGCCCTGCTGCAACGGATTCTGCGCGATATTGAAACAGAGCTTGGCCCGCCGCCCGTCCCTTATGCCTTTCTCGTACTCGGCAGCGGCGGGCGCTTCGAGCAAACCCTGCGCACCGACCAGGATAATGCGCTCGTGTATGCCGATGACGCAACACCGGCTGCTGAGGCGTATTTTGCCACGCTCGCCGAACTGGCGGTGGAGCGACTGATGTTCTGTGGCTTCGCGCGTTGCCCCGGCGATATTATGGCCACGAACCCCGAGTGGCGGCGCCCATTGAGCGAGTGGATCGGCTATTTTACGCGCTGGATCAATGTGCCCGACGAAGAATCACTGCTGCGCACGGCGATCTTTTTTGATTTTCACCAAACGTATGGTAAGCTCGACGCTGTAACGCCACTCCGTAACGTAATCGCACGCGCACGCGGAAACACGCTCTTCCTGGCCCGGCTTGCCCGTGCGGCGTTACGCCAATCTGCACCGCTGAACATGTTCCGCAAGGTGACGCTCGAACGCCGGGGTGAGCAAAAGCATCTACTCGATCTAAAACATCGCGGAACAGCAATGGTTGTGGATTTAGCCCGGCTGTTTGCGCTAGAAGCCGGGCAGGCCGAAACAGCGACAGTTGCCCGGCTGCGCAATAGTTGGCCGGAAAGCAGTATTGGCGAGAGTGAAGCCGAGCGCTTGATCGCCGCCTTTGAACTGCTCAGCCGGCTGCGCCTGAGTCACCAACGCGAACTGATTGCCCGCGGTGAAGCGCCGAGCAACCTGATTGTCTATCCGCAACTCGGCCCATATGAACAGCGCGAACTGAAAGAGTCGCTCCAGGCAATTGCAGCGGTTCAACGCGCTGCGGCACTGGCGTTCCAGACCGATCGGATTGTCACATGAGGTGCTAATGTTTGCTTTTCGACGGCGTGCACGGCCCGAATGGCTTCAGGCTTATGTCGCCGGGCCGTGGCCGGCACCCAGTATGCCCTGGCGCGAAGCAACCTACTGCGTGCTCGATGTGGAAACCAGTGGCCTGGACGCCCGGCGCGACGAACTGCTTGCCGTTGGGCTCGTCGAGATCGAAGCCGGGCGGGTGCGGCTGGATCGAACCTGGTACTCGCTGATCCGCCCGCCTGACGGTTTGCTGGTAGCGGCTGGCTCAATTCGCATTCATCAACTCACCCGCGCCGAGCTTGCTGTGGCCCCTCCAGTCGAAGTGGTGTTACCTGCGCTGCTGGAACGGCTCCGCGGGCGCGTGCTGGTTGTGCATGTCGCCCAAATCGACGTGCGCTTCCTGAACCGCGCACTGAAGACCCATGTTGACGCCAAACTCCACGGGCCGAAACTCGACACCGCTCGCCTGGCGATGACCTTACACCACCATGCGCAGATCCTAGGCGAAGCGCGCCACGGCATGCCCGCGCCCGCGATCCACTTGCGCGCCCTGGCCGAGAGTTTCGGCCTGCCGGTACATGCCCAGCATAATGCGCTGAGCGACGCAATCACCACCGCTCAGCTTTTTCTGGCCCAAGCCAACCACTTACAGCACCAGGGCCGCAGCACCCTTGGCGGCCTGTTGCGCTCCGGCGGTGTTTGATCCCAAAATCCGGCACATCTTTCCGTTTATGTAGATGTTTTCCAGCCAAATGTTCACTAATTTACGTAAGTCACCCCTATTGTGCCCGAAGGATGCGCCATGAATCATGCGCAAGACACGATCCTGATCGTCGAGGACGAAGCATATATCGCTCGTTTGCTGGAAGTGTACCTGCTTGGCCGTGGCTACCAAGTGCGCGTCGCCAGCCGCGGCGCCGAAGCGCTGGAGATCTGTCGCACAACCCCGCCCGACCTGATCTTGCTCGACGTACGCCTGCCCGACATGAGCGGCTACGACGTGGGGATCGCCCTCCGCGCCGCCCCCGACACCCAGAACATCCCAATTGTGGTGCTGACCGCCCATCACGAGCGCAACGACCGCATGATCGCCCACGACGTGGTCCACGCCGATTATTTCCTGGGCAAACCCTTCGACATCGAAGAGGTGCATGCAGTTATTCGCAACCAGTTGAGCGCGAGGCGCCAGCGCACCCAGTACCACCCGATCACGAATCTGGCGACGGGCGAACTGGTGAATAACCAACTCCGCCGCCTGCTGACGAGTAGCGGCTGGACGTTGGCATTGATACGGATCAACGGTTTTGAGAGTTTTACCCAGTTTTATGGGGTGGTGGTTGGGGAGAATGTGCTGAAGTTTACGGCGCTACTGCTTGCCGATGTGGTGGCGCAGCAAGGTGATCAGGCCGATTTTATGGGCCAGCTTGTCGTTGGCCCATATTTTGTAATCATCTCAACGCCTGAGCGGATCGAAACTATCGCCACCAAGCTGATCAGCCGCTTCGACGAGGATATTCCGCTGCACTACGATTATCGCGATCGCACCGGCGGGCGCGTACCGCCGTTGAGCCTGAGCGTCGGTGTGTTAAGCAGCGCCAATGGTTCATTCGGCGATATCCGCGAACTAACTGAGACGGCCGAACTCTTGCTGCAACAGGGCGGAACCGGGAGCCGGATTATCCGCTCGGCGTAGTACATTCATTGCGTTCATTCACAGCGCTTGTCTGCTTTGCGGACGAGCGCTGTGAGTTTACTCCAGATCCCACGCCTGCAAGGCATCGAGCCAGCGATGACTGGTGAGATCCATATGCACCGGCGTCAGGCTCGCATAACCCTCGGCGATGGCGACGATATCGGTGCCTTCATCGTGAGCATCCTCCGGCTCCGCACCGCCAAGCCAGTAGTATGGGCGCCCATACGGATCGTGACGGGTTACGAGCGCATCACGATAGACCCGCCGCCCCAGGCGAGCGAGCCGTACGCCGTGGACATCCTCAGGCGCACGCGCCGGCACATTCAGGTTGAGCAGAACCCCTTCAGGCAGGCCATGTTCCTGCACACGCTTAACGACGCGCAGCACGGCCGCCTGAGCGGCGCGAAAATCCCACGGCGCGTCACGGAAGCCCACCTGCGACACGGCAATCGCCGGAATTTCAAAGACCATACCCTCCATTGCCGCTGCGACCGTGCCGGAATAGGTCACATCGGTGCCCAGGTTCGCGCCCAGGTTGATCCCCGACACGACGAGGTCGGGCTTGCGCGGCAACAGCCCCATCACCGCTAGGGCGACACAGTCGGCGGGGGTGCCGTCGCAGATCAGCGCCGGACTGCCGTCGGGAAGTTTACC
>JBBRUG010000092.1:0-18112 GCA_038247995.1 Chloroflexales bacterium
AAGCAGCCGAGCGCAGAGTAGCGCTACCGGCACACCGATGAGCACCCATGGCAGGACGATGCCTACATGCGCCCAGGTACGGTTCGCTAGGCTGCCGAGCAGGAACAGAAACAACAGATTGACATCGTTTTGTGTCGCCAGGCTAATCATGCCGATCAGCAGCGCATTCAGCAAGGCCGTAATCGAAGCGCCGACAAGAATTAAGCGCAGCGTACTGCGCATCGATTGCGCTGCAATCAATACCGCCAACCCGCCCGCAAGGCCGCCTGCCAGGGTGAACCACGGTACAAGTGAGGCAGACACCGGCAGCCGAAAGATCGTGATCGCCCCGACAATAACTGCGGCGCCCCCGGTGATCCCCAAAAGCTCCGGGCCGGCCAACGGGTTACGCAACGTATCTTGCAGCATGACGCCAGACAGCGCCAGCAACGCGCCTGAGGTAACGCCAAGCACCAGGCGCGGCAGGCGAAGCTCCAGGACGACAATCCGCGTAACCCGCTCGCCCTCGCCCGCAAAGAGGATCTCGCCAAGTTGGGCAAGGGTGAGCGTGGGCGTGCCCCGCTGCAAAGCCAGCGTACCGATCACAAGCAGGCTCAGCAGCAGAAGCACGGCCAGTCCAAGTGCTCGCAGCACGTGGCGCGGCTGCGTTATCACGGGAGCGGCTGGGGAAACACGTCCGGGTAGATCAGCGGCATTGCCTCGTCCAACACCAGCGTGAGCGAGCGCAGGCCGCGTCCGGTACCCCATACGGCAAAACGCACCTCGTGGACTTCATCGTTCTGGACAGCGGCGATCTCGCTCCACAACGGGTTTGCTGCTAACTGATCGGATAGCGGTTTGGGTGGCACGGGGCCAAAACCGAATGATTGCACAAACAGCACATCGGGATTTTCAGCTAACACCTGTTCCAACGAGAACTGAATGCCGCCACTCGCGTGCCCTTCGCTGCCAGGCGCCGGCGCCGGCCAGGGATAGTTGGTCAACTCGCTCAGCATAGAGCCTACCAAGGAGCCGGCAGTGTCAATGCCGAAGTTGACATCTGCGCCCCACATCGCCAGTACGGTGCGATTCTTTGGCGCCTGTTCGTTATAGTCAGCCAGCTTCGCTTCGAATGCTTGCACGCGTGTCGCAGCCTCAGCCTCACGACCGGTGAGCCGACCGATATCTTCCAGATAGGCAATGGAGTCCTGGTAGGTACGTGGCCCCATGATGTAGAGCGGCGCGATCGCTGCCAGGCCATCACGGAGGCCTTCGTGTACGCCCCTGAGTCCAATTACAAGATCCGGCTGGGCAGCGGCAATATCCTCCAGGCTTGGCTCAAAGAATGAGCCGCCAATGATCGCAAATGACTGCGCACGTTCACCAAAGAACTCAGGCAGCGGCGTAACGCCGCCTGGGGCGACGGCGACCGGCTCCAGGCCCAGATCAGCCAGAATGTCAACACAAATCTCGGTCACGCAGACAATCCGTTCAGGCGTACGCTCAAGCGTCACCGATGCGCCGGTTGCATCCGTAAATGTCAGGGTGTCGCTCTGTGGCGCGGCGGTAGTCGGCGCAGGTGCGCTCGTGGGTGCGGGCGCGGCGGTTGGGGCATCTGTCGGCGCAGGTGCGGCGGTTGGCGCAGGCACGGCAGTTGGGGCATCTGTTGGCGCAGGCACGGCCGTGGGGGGATTCGTGGCAGCAGGCGCACCGCATGCAACAAGGAATACGGCGAGCAACAGCAGCACACTCCGATAGGTAACCCGTAACATGGAGACTCCCTTCATACCTATTACTACAAAGATAAGCGAGCTGATGAGCGAAAGACCGCTGGGTCATGCCCGCGAACAGGGGCATCCGGTACATCTGTAATGCCAATCGGCGTCGGGCAAGGTACGACGATAGTGCTATAACCTATCAGGTAACACGCCATTACGTTGTGCGGCGATCAGGCGTGCATACACCCCGTCGCGTTGCAGCAGTTCGGCATGGGTGCCAGTCTCAGCGACACTGCCCTGCTCAAGCACGATAATCCGGTCAGCGTTACGAATAGTCGAAAGCCGGTGGGCGATAATCAAAGTTGTGCGTCCGGCGCGCAATTGCGCCATCGCTGCTTGTAACGCACGCTCGTTTTCGGTATCCAGATTGGATACGGCCTCGTCCATCACCAGAATGGGCGCGTTCTTCAAGAATGCTCGGGCAATTGCGATGCGCTGACGCTGCCCACCAGAGAGCTGTGCCCCGCGCTCACCAGCGTTGGTGTCGTAGCCTTGCGGCAGCGCAGCAAGAAACTCGTGTGCCAGCGCCATCCGCGCCGCCGCCTCAACCTCCGCGTCGGTAGCGTGTTCGTTGCCCAGCCGGATGTTGTCGCGGATACTCGTGTTAAACAGATAGATATCCTGCGGCACCAGCGCGATCATGGCGCGGAGCGTCGCCTGGGGAAGTGCGCGAATATCGTGGCCGCCAATGGTGATTGCGCCACCTGACACATCCCAAAAGCGCAACAACAGGTGGGTACACGTTGATTTGCCCGCGCCGGAATGCCCAACCAGGGCGACCGTTTCGCCTGGCGCAATAGCGAATGTCACGCGCTGCAATACATTGGGCAGGGCAGGTTGGTAGCGAAACGCGACGTTTTCAAAGCGCACGTACGGCACGATTGGTTCGTCTGGCGCGTGGATCGCCTGATCCCTTACTGGCGCGGGCGCTTCAAGCAGGGCAAATACGCGATCCGCAGAGGCAAAGGTGACATTGAGGTGTCGCGCTACATTTGTCACCTCAATGATTGGGCCAAACACGCTGGCAGCCAGCACAACACTGACGGGAAAAAGCACGGCTGGAAGGATGTCCTGCGATACCTGCCAGGCCGCGAGCGTCAGCACTGCCAGCGTCCCCAACGATACGAGCGATGTGATTGTCGCCCCTTCCAACCCGGCGCGCGAGCCATGCGCAAGCTGGGTACGCACAAGCGCCCGACTCTGCTTGCCGAGGCGGGCTAGCCACGCTGATCCTTGGCCGAACGCCACAATCTCGCGCAAACCCTGCACGCTATCTACAACATCGGCGTTTACTGCGCCAAGCTGCGCCCGCAACGCATGCCCGTGGCGGGCAGCGCGGCGACTCAGCCACAGTGGCGCCGTACTAACCAATACCACTGCCGGCAGGAGCGCCAGCGGCAGCAACCAGTGCAGGGCGCCAAGGGCGATCAGCGCTCCCGCCACGACGAGTGCAGCAACGATCACCGTGCCTGCTGTGTGCGCATAAAACCATTCAATGGTCTCGATGTCGGTCATCGCCGCTGAGGCTACATCGCCTGAACGGCGCTCCAGCAGATAGCCCGGCGCCAATCGCTCAAGCGCCCAGTACATCCAGACCCGCAATTCGGCCAACACTCGATAGGCCAGATCGTGGGCGAGCCACATTTCGGCCCAGGTCATGAGCGCCCGCACAAGCACTAATCCACCTAAGCCGATGACCAACGGCCAGAGGTCGGCGGCACTGCTGCCGATCACTGCCAGGGCAACGATGTACGCCCCCAGCGCTGCGCTGCCAATGGTTGCGCCATGCTTCAGCAGGCCCGAAGCAATGGTGATCGCCATGAGCCAGTAGTGTGGACGGAGGATCACAAGCAATTGCCAGATCCCGTTCCCGCGCCCGGTACGGCGAGCCGGGTACGGGCGGGCCGCCAAGTTCCAACGAATGATATTCATGCAACTACCTACTGTGCAGCAACAAGCCGCGCATACGCTCCTGCGCCATCGAGCAACTCCGCGTGCCTGCCACTTTCGGCGATCCGGCCCTGATCGAGCACAATGATCCGATCAGCGTTGATCACCGTAGACAGGCGATGCGCAATGACCAGGGTGGTGCGCCTGGCGGTCAACCGTTCCAGTGCGTCTTGAATAAGCGCCTCGTTCGCTGCGTCTACACTGGCAGTCGCTTCATCAAGAATAAGAATTGGTGCATCTTTCAGCAGCGCCCGCGCAATCGCGATCCGCTGCCGCTCGCCGCCGGAAAGCTTCATGCCACGCTCGCCGACAATGGTGTCATACCCTTGCGGCAGCGCTGTGATAAAGTCATGGGCGTTGGCAGCACGTGTAGCCGCTTCAAGCTCAGCCGGGGTTGCGTCTGGTTTACCGAGGCGCAGATTTTCGGCGACGCTGCCATGAAACAGATAGGTGTCCTGACTGACGACCGCGATCATGCTGCGCAGCGTATCCGTGGCGTACTCAGGGAGCGGTCGATCATCAAGCAGAATGCTGCCCTGTTGCGGATCGAAAAAGCGTAGGAGCAACGAGACCACGGTTGATTTACCTGCGCCGCTCCGCCCCACCAGTGCAACGGTCTCGCCAGGCGTCACATTTAATGACACATCATCGAGGGCTGGCCGCTCACCGTCGAGGTATGCAAATGAAACCCGTTCAAACCTGATTGCCGTACTCGTGGGCGCAGGCGCAGGTCGCGGGGACTCACGAACCTCCGGCGGAGTATCGAGGAGCCGAAAGATGTACGTTGAGGCCGAAACGCCCATGTAGCCCTGGTGCCAATAGGCGTCGAGATCAACCAGCGGGCGGAAGCACTCGTTCACCAGAAACAGGATGATCAACAGCCCTGCGGCATCAAGGTTGCCGTTTGCAAGGCGCAGGGCGCCCACACCTACCGCTACTGCGGTGCCTACGCCCATCGCCAAGCCCACCACGCCCGAGCGGATCATCGAGATCGCAAGCTGCGCCATCGTCGCTTGGTAGAGCTTAAGGGCAGCCTCACGCAACGCTTCCCCGCGTCCTGTACTGGCATTAAATGCCTTCAGCGTGGTCATGCCCTGCATGCTATCGAGGAATTGCGCGCCTAGCTCGGAGTAGGCCTGCCAATGGCTCGATCCATAGCTGCCCAGTAACCGATCCCAGATGCGCGGGATAATCGGCACGAGTAATGCGCATACCAGCGTCAACAGGCCGATCAGCGGATCGATCACCACTAATACCGCGAGAATAAGCACCGGCGTCGCCAGCGCGACAAACGCTTGCGGGATGTAATACCCAAGGTAGCCTTCCAACGCCTCGACGCCATCCACCAGCGTTGATCGCACCGTCCCGGTATCCGTACGCTCCAGATACCCAGGGCCAAGCGCCAGGAGATGGGTATACAGGCGCTGGCGCAGGCGCTGCTTCACGGCGGCGGAGGTTGCCATCGCACCGATCTCGCGCAACCACAACAGCACGGCGCGTACGACCACGAATGCCAGCGCCCAGCCGATCAGCGGCAACACACTGGCCCAGTCGGCGCGCTCAAAAATGCGAATCACCACCTGTGCAGTGAGCAGGCCCTGCCCAACATACGTGCCGGCAATCAACAACCCGAGCAGCACCATCAGTACCACGTTGCTGCGCACCTCCGCAATGAGTGCGAACAAGCGGCGATGCAGCATCATGGCGTACGCCTCCTTCTACCTTTTGCACCATACATAAAGTGCATCATAGCGAGGTGTAAGCAGAAGCGTTGTCTGAAATCACACCGAGGGTACGGTGCAATTTCGCACCGACCAGGAGGTATGAAATCGAACAACCTCGTTTTACGACACCTTGTAAGATTCATGCTGGCGTAGCGCAACGTGCTGCGCTAGGTCATGGGTATTCGTGGAGTAGCATACAAGGAGGTCCATCTATGGAGGACATTTTCGAGGTGCTGGACGAAAAAGCGATTGTGATCGCGCCCTGCAATCACAACCATGCGCTGGTGCAGAACCCATTCGCGTGGGAAGAGGATGCTGCCGAGGGTGAGGAGATCGAGACGAGCGAAGCGGGCGAAGAAGCCTAAGCTGCTGCGGGCCTGAGTTGGCACAGGTAGGCGGCACGTCGCCTGCCTGTGCTACAGAAAGTACGAGTTATGCCGACCACATCTCACTGGGCTACGCATCCCACAGCAGTGCGCCTACGCTATGGCTACCATCTGTACCCTGACGATAGCGGCGGATGGATGCTTACCACTCCCGATGACCAATTTATTCGGCTACGCGTACCCTCTGACCAGATCGCGACGCTCCTGCCGGTGTTCGACGGACATGTAACACCGCAGGAATTACTTCAAGACGAACAAGCAGCGCCGCTCATTGCCGTGTTGGAGCAGTTTGGGCGGCAGGGTCTGCTCGAAACCGTTGTGCAGCCTGATGGCCCCCAGACGCCGTCAGGCACAGTATTGATCAGTGGCGCGAACCCGCTCGTGGCGATGGTACACGATCTATTGGCGCAGGCAGGGGTACTCGTTCAACACGAGGTGCAGCCTGGGCTGCCCAGTACTACGCCAGACCTTCTGGTTTCTTGCGCTGACTGGCTGCCCGATACCCACTGGCTGCAACTCGATGCCTGGTGCAGAGAGCGGAGTGTCGCGTGGCACACCTGCTACGCCGAGGGAACCCGTTTCTATCTCGGGCCGTTGTTTATCCCAGGGCAGGCGCCGAGCTATGCCGATGCGCGCGCTCGTCGGCGTGCCGCTGCGCCGTTCCACGATGAACTGCTGGCATGTTGGCGCTATCTGGAAGGCGTGCGTGTTCCGCCAGTCCGCTGGCCCAACAACGGTGGATTGGCAATCCTTGCAGGCGCGCTTGTCGCCGATGTGCTTGCGGCGCTTGCCGGTCAATCCCCGCCGAGTCTTGGGTATCAGCTTGCGTTTGACCCAGCAAGCGGCGCCTGGCAACACCATCCGGTGCTGCCGCTGCCGCATCCTTTGCTGAGCGATAAGGCAGCCGCATGAGCGCGATGACGCCGATTTGTATTTTGGGCATCTGCGGCAGCCTGCGCACTGTGTCGTACACGCGACAGGCGCTCGTCATTGCGCTTGCCGCCGCACAGCGCCAGGGCGCTGAGACGAAGCTGTGTAGTAGCGCGGAGATCACGCTGCCGCTTTGTGATGGTCGTGATGAAGATCTCGATCCGCACGTCCTTCACTTACGTGCTCAGGTACAACACGCAGACGTGCTCCTGATTGGGTCGCCGGAGTACTGCGGCACCTTCTCCGCTGCACTTAAAAACGTGATCGAGTGGCTTAGCCCCAATCTGCTAATGGGCAAAGTGATTGGGGTGCTCGCTGTAGCTGAGGGGGCGTCGGCGCAGGGGGCGCTCAGCGGGCTCCAGCAGATCTGCTTGCTCCAGGGCGCATGGGTGCTGCCATTTGGGGTGACGGTGCCGTTTGCTCAGACAACCTTTACCCAACCGGAACGCCCGTTTGCGCAGCAGACAATGCGCCAACTAGATCTGCTCGGCACAAATCTGATCGAGGCGGCACAACGGCTGCAAAAGAAGACATCATGAGCGTAACTTCCTCTGTGCAAGCGCAGATCATGGTTCCTATGCCTGATGGTGCGCATCTCGCAGCGTTGCTTGTTCGCCCGCAATCCAGCCCGGCCCCTGTCGTCCTGCTGCGCACCCCCTATGGGCGCATGCGTCATCTCGAAGAAGGGTTAGGGTGGGCGCAGCAGGGCTTTGCATTTGTTGCCCAGGATGTACGCGGGCGCTATGAATCCGACGGCGCCTGGATCCCGTACACTGATGAACGCATCGATGGCGCAGCAACGCTGAATTGGCTCGCTGTGCAGCCGTGGTGCGACGGGCGAGTGATTGTCGTGGGCGGTTCCTATGCCGGATTTGCCGCCTGGGCCGCCGCGCTTAGTCAGCATCCGGCAGTGTGTGCCGCGATTATCGCTGTGCCGGCGATGGGTAGCCACCACACGATGTTCGATCCCACCGGCGTGCTGAACCTCGCCGATCATACCTGGTGGTGGATGACCTATGCTGATGGACGTACGGAACGCCCGCGCCTGTTTGAGGCAATGCAACAGATTCAACCGGCGATCCTGAAACACCTGCCGGTGATCGATATTGCCGATCGGCTCTGGGCCGATCTTCCCGGCTGGCGCGAGCGGCTGCGCCACGGACCGGATGCCATCCCGCCATATGCAATTACAGACGAAGATCTGGCCCAACTCACTATTCCGGTGCTGCACCTCGGCGGCTGGCATGATCCTTTCATTGCGCACACCTTGCACCAGTGGTTGCTGGCAGGATCGGCCATCACACCACGTCCACAGCAGACACTGCTGGTCGGGCCGTGGACCCACACGCTGGCCTTTACGAGCGGAACAACCATTGGTGAGCGTGAATACGGCGCTACCGCACGTCTACCGCTTGGACGCATACAGGTGCAATGGTTGCGGCAGGTGCTTGGTGATACCGTCACGCCCGCACTACCACGCGTACGGATCTTCATCATGGGCGAAAACCGCTGGCAGGAACCGCCGACGTGGCCACTGCTAACCGCACCGCGCTGCCTGTTTGCTGCAAGCGACGGGCGGCTCATACCAACTGCCGAAGCGCTGGGCGGCACGGACATGTTCACGAGCGACCCGGCGAACCCGTTTCCCGCGCGCTCGTTGCCGGTGGATCAGCGCGACCTCGCCGAGCGCCCCGACGCCATCCGTTACACCACTGCGCCGCTGTCGACAGCACTGACATGGGCGGGCACTCCCACCGTAACGCTGTACGCCACAACCGACGCACCAGGCACCGATTGGGTCGTGCGGCTCCATGAAATCCTGCCGAACGGGCGCATGCTCTACCTTGGACACGGCCTAGTTGACGCAGTGCGAGCCTGTGAAGGTACGTTCATGCCTGACTGTATACACAGCTACAACATCGCTCTCAAACCCCAGGCAATCACCATTCCAGCAGGCAGTTGCCTCGGTCTGGAGATTGCGAGCAGCGCATTTCCCGAACATGCGCGTAACCTTCAGACTGGCGCGGATCGCTACACCAGCGTGGAAACACGGGTTGCATCACAATCCATCCATCACGGTGAGCCGTTTCCGACATGTCTTGTCCTGCCGATCATGATCGAGGACGGCAACGATGGATAAGCCGCACATGAGTCGCCTCATTGATCCACGCTGCGGTCTGATCCGCCGGCTGCATCGTTATGATCACCCGCCTGAACTGCCTGCCGCATTGATCTCTTTTTCGGCAGAGGTGGCTGATACGCGCCGTTTTGGGCCATTTCAAGCCGACCGGGTGGCGCTTGGGGCCGCGTTTGGGGATGCAGAGCAGGCGCGCATGTCGGCCATCGGCGAGGCCGCAGAGCGCTACTGCGGCAATATCATCCCCGATGGGCTACGCCGTGCGAGCTACCATGAACTGGCAGCGGCAGGTATCCCCGCGCTCGATCCCTCGACACTCGCACTCTATGCGACCGCACAGTACCAACAGCGCGGTTTTCCATTCGTGCCGTTCACCCGCGATCTGCCAGTGCGCTGGGTTGCTGGAAATGATATGCAGACCGGGCGCGAAACCTGGTTACCCGCCGCGCTGGTGTACGTCAACTACCACACCGGGATCTACGCCAACGAACCGCGAACAAACTTTGTGATGTATTCAGGCATCGCCTGCGGCCCTACGCGTGCCGATGCTGAGCGCGCTGCGCTTGAGGAAGTGATCGAGCGCGACGCAACCATGATCTGGTGGTTAAGCGGCAGTCCGGCGCTCGGTATTAACTGGAATGCGGAACCGCGTGTTCAGGCTGCGCTGTTTGCGCAGGCGTCCGGCGCTATTCGCTATCACCTCATTCAGATCCCAACCCCGTTTGAAATGCCAGTGATTGGTGCATTGATCGAAGATCCGGCGCTGCAGATCATGGCCTTGGGTGTGGCATGTCGCCCTGATCCCGTCGCAGCGAGCTTAAAGGCGCTCGTTGAGGCGATTCACCTGAGAATTTTCGCCCAGGGCCTCCTCGATCCAAACGGGCACGTGTGGCAAGGAATCCGCGCTGGGGTCCTGGACGCACGCTCCTACAAACCATTTCGCGCCGACCGTCGGTACCGTGATGCATTTCGCGCTGATTTCCGCGATGTGATTGACCTCGGCTCGCAGGCGCAGATCTATCTTGACCCACAGATGCATCCCGATCTTGATCGGATCACCCGGCCTGAGCGTGTACGATCGCTGGCCGCCATTCCGCCAATTCGCGCCGATGATCTGTGTTCCGCCTATCTGAGTCGCCTTGCAGAACGCGGCTTCCACGCCTACACCGTCGATCTGACAACCCCGGATATTCGCTCGGTCGGGTTGCACGTCGTGCGCGTAGTCGTGCCGGGACTGTACCCAAATGCACCGGCGGCATTTCCCTTTCTTGGCGGCGATCGGCTGTATCGCGAACCATATGAACTGGGTTGGGTATCTGCGCCGCTCGCTCCAGACGATATTGTGCGGATACCATTGCCACATACATAAGGTCGATCTGTATGCCTTTTTCACGAATCTACAATCGGCGGATGGGGATCGTGCGCCGCATGGAACGGCGCTTCCTGCCAACCCATATGCCGCCTGAAGTCGTGTGCATTGTTGCGCAGCTTGCCGATACCACCCGCTTTTGCGCGTGGCCGAGCGACCCCACCACAACGGGTTGTGTCTGGTGGGATGAGACGGCAGCGCAGCATGCGGCGCTCGGCGAGGCAGTTGAGCGCTACTGCGGCAACCTTGTGCCGGGCAATCTCCTTTATGCCCGCTCTACCGATTGCACGACGGCGGGCTATGCGGCGCTTGCACCGGCAGCGATTCCCTTGTTTACCGACGAGCAGTATTGTCGTGCCGGTTTTCCCTTTACCCGCCTGACCGACACATCGCCGATCCACTGGATTGCTGGTCGGGAGATGGCGACGGGAACCGAGTGCCTAGTGCCTGCCGCACTGGTGTATGTCACGTATCCCCGGATTGATGGGCCAACGCATACTGAACTGCTGACCAACCCGCCAATGGTTGCAGGTATTGCTGCGGGACGTTCCCAGGAAGCAGCCGAGTGCGCTGCACTGGAAGAACTGATCGAGCGCGACGCCGTGATGGTGGCCTGGCTCACCCAAACCCCATTGCCCCGAATTCATGTGCCGGATGACCTGGCAGCGCTGCTGTGCGGCCCTGCGGGTATGTTGGAAACGACTGCTGTACTGTTCCCCAACCCGTATGGCATGCCGGTTCTTGGTGCATTTGTGCATGATGCAACAACCGGAATCACAACGCTAGGCACCGCGTGCCGCCCAACCCCCCGCGAGGCGCTCTGCAAAGCCTACGCCGAAGCCATCCAGCTTCAATTGGTTGCACGCACATTGGATGATCCGCAGAGTATGTTGATGCAGGCGGCACAACACCGTCGGGGGCCGCTTAAACCGTGGCGCAGCGACCGAGCATATTGCCAATCTTACCGGGCCGATTGGAGCGATGTAACGGATCTCCTCTGCCAACTCCAGCTCTATCTTGATCCAACAATGCGGCGTCATCTGGACGCCTGGCTTGTTCCCGCACCGACAATTCAGCTCGACGAGATCGCCTCCGCGTCTGAACGTTCACGCCGGATCTACCTGGAACGGTTGCTGGCCCAAGGTATCGCACCCATTGCTGTGGATGTGACGACCTGCGATATCGCTCCGCTTGGGTTGGCCGTTGTTCGCGTCGTCGCACCAGGAATGTGTCTGAACACTCCGGCAGCATTCCCCTTGTTGGGGGCGCTGCGGCGAACCGAAAGTGACACCTCTGCGGTTGCCATGCCGGCGCCACCGCTCCCCTATGCGTAACATTGGGGCTGCGATTGCATGCGTTGATGCGTGGGCAGCGCGTTTGACAACCTCATCCAGGATCGGTATGATGAAGTCCATAAATGATAGAGTATATCAAGCGATACGGGCAGGGAAGAAGCGCTGGCCCGTCGGTAGCGCCTGTGCTTTCTCAGACCCATAAAGGTTTCTCTATGATGGATCTCGTCTTTCTTGGCAGAACGCCCCCAGATGTGTTGCTACTGACAGATCTGATCCATGCAGGATATTTCCTCACCCTTGCTCAGCAACTTGAACCGAAACGCAGCATTGGACACCACCGCGAGCCGCTCATTATCGTAAGCCTCGAACCCGACGAGACGCCCATCTCCAGCCTTCAACAGCAGCATCGTCCACATCAGCCCTGGATCGCCTGGAATCGTACTGACAACGCGCTATTAGCTTTGCAAGCCTATACAGATGGTGCATCAGCAGTACTGCCCCATCAGTTGACAGCCGGCGTACTCATTCAGGCTATGCAAACCCTTTTTGGCCCCCAACATGGATCGCGCCAGCCGCACATCCCCTTTCGAACTGCCCAGCGATGCTATCAACAGGGAGCGCTTATCCCGTTGGAGCCAGACAGCGTTCTCGATATTATGCGTGGCGTGGTGGCGCAGATCATGCTGCGCACCGATGGCGGCGAAGCGCTCTTTGGCCTGCATGGGCCACGTCAACTGATTCTGGCGCATCCCAATGATGACTGCGCTATTCAGTTGCTGGCCCATACGGAAGTTATTGCGACCACGCACAACTGGCATGATGTTGTCAATACCCCACGGTTTGTCGAACAGTTGCGCACACGCCTGTATCTGATGGAGGTATGGTCGGCAATGCAGGCGCGCCCGCACGCCGACCAGCGCATTCTGGGCTTGCTGGGCTTGCTTGCTGAGCAATTTGGCGTACCCCACGGCAGTGGTGTCCTGATTGACGTGCGGCTCACGCATGCACAGCTTGCAACGGCGATTGGTGCGACGCGCTCAACGGTGACCCGGTTGCTTGGGGATCTACGGCTACGCGGCGCCCTGACGACGATTGGCAAGGGAGATCACGAACGATTCTGTTTGCCTGAATGGGGTAATGGGCACCATACACACGACCAGCGTACACTTGCGATCAACCGGGCACGGCGAGCTTAATCACCTGCTCTAGCACGATGCGAGCTGCATTGCCATTGGTTCCCGCGTGCGCTGGCTTCTCGCCTGTGCGCGAACGATCCCGCTGCGCTAGTTATGCCCGCGAATGCGGGCATCCAGGCTTGCTCTGGGCGTCGGCGCTGGGTTCCCGCGTTCGCGGGAACAACACGACGAGCAGCGTATCCACGAACGCTACGGTGTTGACACTTCATTCCAGACCATTGCGAAGACTTAGACAGTACACTGCCTATTTTAAAAGTATTTAGTTGACAAACTGTATCTATTAATATATCCTAACGCTATCTATTAGTATTCTACTGAAGCGCGTTGATAGCGTGAGGAGTATTGCTCGATGACGCTGACGACCACTGATCCGCTTGCCCCGATTGCCGCAGCGGCGATTGCGCATATGAATAGCGATCATGCCGATGCGGTGCTCGCGTATGCCCGTGGTTTAGCTGGCCTGGCCTGGGCGCAGGCCGCGACAGTCGTGCAGATCGACGCACACGGCCTCGATCTGCACGTGCAGGGTGAGGGCCAGAGCACCATTGCCCGCGTGCCGTTTCATGCTCCCCTGACTGATCCCACTCAACTGCGCCCTACGCTCGTCGCACTGGCGGAACAGGCGCGAATTGGCGTGACGGAACCGGAGATCATCTATGCACCGGCGCCGGATCGTGACTCGCTGAGCGCCCAGCGCCTCTTCAATGCCATCGCCACGCGACGCAGTTTCGGGCTTAAGGATGTCTCACCCGAGCCGATCAATCTCGAACTGGTTGCGCTGATGCTCGACGCCGCCAACTGGGCGCCAAGCCACGGCAAGACCGAACCGTGGCGCTTTGCCGTCTACAGCGGCGGCGCACGCCAGATCATCGGCGATGCCTTTGCCACGGCCTTTCACCTGCTCAACCCCGACCAGCCGCCCGACAGCCCCGGTGCGCAGGCGCAGCGCGATCGGGTCTGGCAAGCGCCGGTCTGGATCGCGCTCGGCATGCGACCCGACCCGAAGATGCCCGAGTGGGAAGAACTGATCGCGTTTGGCAGCGCAGTGCAGAACTTGCACCTGATGGCTGGGGCGCTGGGGTTGGCCGGCAAGTGGACGAGCGGCGCCTGCACCCTGCATCCCCATGTCGCCGATGTTGTCGGGTTTGCGCCCAAGACAAAGCTGTACGGGTTCTTCTACGTCGGACGCCCGGCGGTTGTCTGGCCGCAGGGGCGACGGCGCTCGCTCGCCGCGAAGGTGCGCTGGATCAGCGAGGTGCCCGATGTCCAGAGTCACTGATCAATCGCGGTATGTGTGGCGCTGGACGCGGCGCGACTGGCTCATCATCGGCAATCTCGGCCTGGTGAGCGGGGCTGTACCCAGCGGATCTGGCGGAACGCCCTGTGCGTCAGCCCCTGCCGCGAGCCGGTTGCAGCCGAGCAGCAGATGGAACTGACGCCTGCCCGTCATGTTGAACCCAGCGCAATGTAGCCCGTGCAGCATCGTGGACGCCCGCCTGCGCGGGCGTGACAGAAAGTTCGTGTCGTTCCCGCGCAGGCGGGAACGCAGACTCGTGGCTTGAAAGGATTGGGAGCAATGTTCGGCAAAGAACCACAGATCGCGATGGGCGTTGGTGCCCTGCTCTGCGTGATTGGCCTGCTCAGCCGTGTGCTGAGCGACTCCACCAGCGTGACGGTGCTTATTCCGCTCTTCTTCGGCGCGCTGCTGCTGTTGCTCGGCTGGCTGGCGCTGGCCCCGCAACGGACCAAACTGATGATGCATGCTGTGGCGGCGCTGGCGCTACTTGGCGCGCTTGGCTCACTCAACGTCGTGCCGGCGCTGATCGCGTTGGCGACGGGGGGAGCCGAGGCCAGCCTGGTCTCCATTCTGGCGCGCAGTAGCATGCTGCTGCTCTGCGGCGGGCTGCTGGGCGTCTGCATCGCCTCATTTGTGCGCACCCGGCGTATGCGTGCCAGTGGGTGAGTGGTGGGTGGATCACGCCTGAACCCTGACCCCTGAATCCTATTCCCGCAGCCCTTGCGCACGCAGGATCACGCCAGCATACACTTTTTCGCGGGCGGTTCACGCAGATCGCTGCGGAACGCCTGAATGTTTGCAGACTCTCGGCTGCACTGTCCAAGGCATTCATTTGGAAAGGAGGAGCGATGCGGTTCGGCTGATACAACGCAATCGTGAACGGTGCAATCGTACGTTTCTGAATCATATCGAGGCTAGATGAAGGAGTTCTTCGATGAAATCCCTGGCTCAACGCCTGATCGCAGGCCTGTTCGTTCCGCTCACCCTGGCCCTGCTGCTGATCGGTAGCGTCCACCCGGTTGCCGCGCAGTCGGCGCCGCAAGTCGTCAATATTTACTCGGCTCGCCACTATGGTGCAATGGAGCCGGTATTCCAGCGATTTACCGAGGAGACCGGCATCGAGGTGCGCCTGTCGCAGGGGTCGGTTCAGTCGTTGATCGAGCGGTTACGTGCTGAGGGCAGCCGCACCCCAGCCGATATCCTCTTCACGATCGATGCCGGCAGTCTCTGGACCGCCGCTCAGGAGGGTCTGCTCCAGCCGATCGATTCGGCCGTGCTCCGCGAGAACATCCCAGCTAACCTGCGCGACTCCCAGGGACGCTGGTTCGGTCTAACCCAGCGCGCCCGCGTCATCGTCTACAATCCCAACAAGGTTCGCCCTTCAGAACTCTCCACCTATGCCGCCCTGGGCGACCGCAAGTGGCGGAACCGGCTCTGCCTACGTCCGAGTTCGCACATCTACACCCAATCCCTGGTCTCCAGCTTCGTCTCCTTGCACGGCGAGAAGGTGACTGAGGAGCAGATCATTCGGCCGTGGGTGCGTAACAACCCGCGGTTCATCGATAGCGACACCCGCATTCTGGAGACGATCGCGGCGGGTGGTTGTGATGTCGGCATCACAACCATTACTACGTCGCTCAGCAACTGGCTCGCAACCCCAACTTTCCGGTGCGGATCTTCTGGCCGAACCAGAACGAGGCCGGCACTGTCGTCAACATGTCGGGCATGGGCGTGACCTCCTCCGCCCGCAACCGCGACAATGCTGTACGGCTGCTCGAATGGCTCTCCGTGAACGGGCAAGGCCAGGGCGCGACCCCCGACACGCTCTCGGGAGGCAACTATGAGTTCCCTGTCAACCCGGCAGCGCCAGTGCACCCGATCGTCGCCGGCTTCGGCAGCTTCAAGATCGATTCGCAGCCAAAGAGTGAACTGGGGCGGTTCCAGCCTGCGGCAATCAGGCTGATGGAGCGGGCTGGCCATCGCTAAGTAGCCTAGCGTGGGGGAACCGGCTTCCTCTCAAGAAAGAAAGCCGGTTTCTCCGCACACCTCTTAAAAAGATCCTCAACAATGCACCGAGTCATCCATCCTCTGCTCTTTGGTCTCGCCATGGCACTTGTGGCGCCGCTGCTCGTAGTGGCGCTGAATCTACTCAGCCCTAGCCGAGAGATCTGGGCGCATCTCTGGGAAACCCGGCTGATCGAGATGGTGATCCAGACCATATTGCTGGTCGGCGCGGTGGCCCTGGGTACCCTGATGCTTGGCGTCGGCCTGGCCTGGCTGGTCAGCGCCTACATCTTTCCAGGGCGCGGTGTCCTTGCCTGGCTACTGGTGCTGCCCCTCGCGATGCCGGGCTACGTCCTGGGCTTTGTCTTCATGGCCACCTTCGACTTCGCCGGCCCGGTACAATCGGCGCTGCGATCTTGGTTCGGCCCGGAGGTCTGGTTTCCCGAGATCCGCTCAGTCGGTGGGGCTGCTATTGTGCTGAGCCTGGTCTGGTATCCGTATGTCTATCTACTAGCGCGGGCTGCCTTCGCCGAGCAGTCGTCCGCGACACTCGATGCGGCCCGAGCGATGGGCATTAACGGCGCGCAGCGCTTCTTCCGGCTGGTGCTGCCGCTCGCGCGGCCCTCGCTGGTAGCTGGCGTCACGCTGGTAATGCTTGAAACGCTCACCGACTTCGCCACTGTGCGCTACTTCAATGTCATGACGCTCAGCGAAGGCGTGTATCGAATCTGGGAAGGCATGATGGATCGCGATGCCGCCCTTGAACTGGCGACGTTGCTGCTGCTCTTCGCGCTCGGCCTGATCCTGCTCGAGCGCGCCTTGCGTGGTCAGGCGCGCTACACCCAGGCCGGTGTCACGATGCAGCGCCTCGTGCCAAAGCCGCTCTCCGGTTGGCGTGCGGTCGCCGCACCGGCGCTCTGTTGGCTCGTTCTAAGCATGGCCTTTCTCCTGCCGGTTGCGCAACTCGTCGCCTGGACCGTGGCTGAGCTACGCAACCCCACATTGCCGACTGCCGACGGGGTTGCCTGGCGTTACATCGGTGTGAGCGTAAGCCTGGCGGGTGGCGCAGCGGCCCTGGCGGTGCTGGTAGCTCTGCTTCTGGCGAGTGGCAGTCGTTTGGGCGCGGGCCGGTTTGTGCGCGGCACAATCCGCCTTGCGACCCTCGGCTATGCCATGCCCGGCGCCGTTGTTGCCGTCGGAACGCTGACCCTGCTCGCCGCCTTCGACGAGATGCTCTTCGTGGCGGGCTGGTCGGGCGGGTTGCTATTGACCGGATCGATCTTCGGGCTGATCTACGCCTACCTGGTGCGCTTCCTGGCGATCGCCTACGGCAGCGCCGACGCGAGCCTGGAAAAGATCACCCCCCGCCTGGTTGAGGCGGCGCGCTGTCTGGGCGCCGGACGGCTGCGGATCGTCGGGCGCATCCATACGCCATTGGTAGGCGCCGGGTTGCTGGCCGGGGCCATCCTGGTCTTCGTCGACGTGATGAAAGAGTTACCAGCGACGCTGCTGTTACGACCGTTCGGGATGGATACGCTGTCGATCTGGACCTACATGCTCGCCGCCGAGTCGTTCTGGCAGGCGGCGGCTATTCCGGCGCTGCTCATCGTGGGCGTGGGCATCATCCCCGTGGCGCTGCTGGTTCGCGCAGGTGAACGAGAGGTAGCGTCATGAAGTCTGCGATCACCCTCGGCAAGGTGCGAAAAACATACGCCGGCGGCGTCTGCGCCGTAGATGAGGTATCGCTGCAGGTGGCCGAGGGAACGTTGTTGGCGCTGCTTGGTCCAAGCGGCTGCGGCAAGACAACGACCCTGCGCTTGATCGCAGGCCTGGAGCGACCGGACGAGGGGACGGTGTGGATTAGCGGGCGAGAAGTGGCCGGTGCGGGGATGTGGGTTGAGCCAGAGCAGCGCCGGGTCGGGTTGGTGTTTCAAGATGGCGCCCTCTTCCCGCACCTTACTGTCGCCGATAACATCACCTTCGCATTCAATCGGCGGCAACGCACTGAACAGTCCGGTCGATTGGGCGAGTTGCTGGCGCTGGTGGGGCTTGAGGGTCTGGAACACC
>JBBRUG010000093.1:0-18005 GCA_038247995.1 Chloroflexales bacterium
ACCCAAATTAGCTGCAGGGTTATCAAAATCCGGGGGGCTAAACGTTTTACATTTGGATAGCTCCTCCTTCGTATTAGTCCAGACAAACCAACGGTGGGTGGGGGGGGGCGGGGCGCGCACCACAAAGCGGCTCACACCTCACTCAACGCAGAGATCAGGGCCAGATCGCGCTCGGCATCAAGTTCGCGGAAGATTGCCGCAGCTTCGGCGGCGATTGGGTCGCGGGTGGGCAGATCTTCCTGGGCGGTTGCGAGCCGCGCCAGGTGATAGAGCGTGCGCCCGAGTTCGTAGCAATTGTCGAGTTGGGTTAGCTCGGCACGCGATTGGTCGAGCAGGCGCTGCGCGGCAACTTGATCGCCGGTGGCCAGCGCGATCTGGCCGAGCACCCGCCGGGCGACGGCAGCCTCGGCGCCCATGCCTAGTTCGTCGGCGATGGCCAGCGAACGGGCGGCGGTGGTCGCGGCGGTGGCGTAATCGTTCAGCGCTAGGTTGGCTTCGGCGTGTAGGCGCAGCACATCGGGCAGGAAGGTGCGGGCGTTAATCGCTTCGAGATCGGTAATGGCGCGTTGAAAGACGGCCAGCGCGTCGGCGGGGCGATCCTGGTAGAGCAACACCTCACCGCGATTGTAGGTAGTTACGGCGACACCGAGCGCCGAGCCGATCTGGCCGAACATTGTGCTGCTCAGTTGGTAGAGTTCGGCGGCGCGGGCGAGCTGGTTGCGCCCGACAAGCACCACGGCCAGGTTGTTGGCGGTGCGCGCCGTAGCCTGCACATCGCCAATCATCTCGCTGATTTCGAGGCTGCGCTCGAAGCTGGCGACGGTTTCCGGCCAGCGTCCGGCGCGGGTATAGAGGATGCCCAGGTTGTTCAGTGCATCGCCGAGGCGCGTAAGATCGTTCGTCGTCTCGCTGATCGAGCGCGCCCGCTCAAAAGCGTCAATCGCCTGCACCAGATCGCCCTGATCGCGCCAGAGGTTGCCCAGCAGCAAGAGCGCGTGGGCCTGATCGGCGCTGCTCTGCACCTGTTCGGCCAGGCGCAACCCCATCTGGCCCCATTCCATCGCCTGGGTGTAGACCCCCTGGCGGAAGTAGATCCCGGCGCCAAGCAGGTGGCAGCGCGCCATTTCGGCTCGTAGCGCGGATGTTGCGCGGGCCATGCCGACGTGGAGCCATTGGAAGGCGGCATCGTAGCGCGAGCGGCGTTCTTCGAGCGTGGCGAGCAGGCGGTGCAGGCGCAGCCAGCCTTCGTGTACCGGCCCACTGCCGGCGCCGGCCAACCCCAACGCCTCACGGAACTGAACTTCGGCCAGATCATACTCGCCAAGCAGCAAGTGGATATTGCCAATCGCCTCGTGGATGGCGGCAACCTGTTCAACCAGGGCTGCGGGCGTGCTGGTTGCGGCGAGGTGCGGCGCAATCGCCAGGGCGGTGCGGTAAAGGGCCAGCGCGTCGCGGTTCGCGAAGCGGCGGCGCGATTGCTCGGCGGCACGCAGATGATAGCTGAGCGCCGGCGCCCACTCCTCGGCCTGAAGGTAGTGCCAGGCCAGCGGCGCGAGTTGTTCATCGATCTGTTCCGCGCTAATCGCCTCGATCTGGTGCGCTACGCGGGCGTGAAGGATCCGCCGACGGGCGTAGAGAATGCGCTCATAGGCGACATCGCGCAGCAGGGCATGGCGGAAGAGATACGCCAGCACGCGGTCGAACTGATCGGCGAGAATGAGTTCGATCGCGATCAATTGATCCAGGCTCTCGTCGATTGGCGCTAGGTTGGCATATACGCCCTCGACGACCGGGCGCTGGAAGCGGCGCCCAATCACCGAAGCGACCTGAACAAGTTCCTGACGCGGCTCGTCGAGGCGGTCGAGGCGGGCCGTAAGCAACCCTTCAATGCTGGTCGGCAGCGTCACTTCGGCGAGCGGGCGTGAGAGTTGCCACCCACCCTCAGGGTCTTGCACCAGGATCTGGCCGGCTACCAGGGCGCGCACCAGTTCTTCGATAAAAAATGGGTTGCCCTGGGTGCGTTCGGTGAGCGGTTGGAGGGCGGGCGGTGCACCGCCGCCAAGCAGCGCATCGATCAGCCGGACGCTGTCGGCGGCCGAGAGCTCACCGAGGTGTTGGGCCGTGGTCGTCGGCAGATCAAGCCAGGGCGCGGGGATCGGCGGTTCAGGCCGATAGGTTAACAACAAGAGCAACGGCAGGGTTGCGGCGGCGTTGGCCAGGCGGGCGAGCAGATCGAGCGACGAGGCATCGGCCCAGTGCAGATCTTCGACCGTGACGATCAATGGCGCACGCCGGGCAATGCCGCGCAGCAGGTCGATCACGAGGTCTTGGAGCCGATCGTGGCGCTGCTGTGGACTGAGCGCAGCGGTCAGGTTGGTTTCGTTGTGCGGTAGGCCGAGGATGTCGCCCAGGAGCGGCAAGAAGCGCTCGCGTTCCGGGGCAAACTGGCGCACGCGCAGGCGTAACTGTCCTTCCAGTTCGGCGCTGCTGAGCACAAGGTTTGTCATTCCCAACAGTTCGCGCAGCAGCGGACGTACGGCGGCATATGGCGTACGTTGCTCGTAGCTCTGGCAATCGCTGAGAAAAATGTCGAACGGCGGGACGTGCAGGGCGGTTGGTTCAGCGGCGGCGCTGGCCAACACCAACCGGCGCATCAATTCTTCGTGGAGGCGCGTCTTACCGGTACCCGCTTCGCCAATCAGCGCCAGCACCCGACCCTGCCCGCGCAATGCCGCAGCGGCAGCGACGAGTAGGGCGCTCATCTCGCTGTCGCGGCCGATCAGCGGCGCGCTGCTCAGACGGATCGGCGAAACGTCGTTTGGCGAACTCCCGCCGCCCAGGCCGATCACCAGCGCCGGCACAACCGGTGTTGTGATGCCCTTGAGCGTGAGTGGCGGCCCATCGCGCAGTTGTACGTGCCCAGCTACCGCCGTGCGTGTACTGGGCGAAAGATAGATCGCCTCCGCAGGGGCCGCCGTCATCAGGCGGGCGGCCAGGTTCACCGCCGAGCCCATTACCGTGTACTCGTAGCGCGTCGCCCCACCTACCCGCCCGGCAAAGACTGTGCCGGTGTTGAGGCCGATTTTTTGGACCAAGGACGACGGACCACGGACCACAGACGACGGATCCGACCGGATGGCGATCACGCTGTCGTCGTTCGTCGGTTGTCGGTCGTCAAGGAGCGCAGCGATCTCTGCGTTGGCCTCCGCCAGGGCTGCCCCAAGCTCCAGTGCGCAATGCACAGCGCGAGTCGGGTCGTCTTCGTGGGCGGTGGGCGCGCCGAAGAGCGCCATGAGCTTATCGCCATGGGTGGCCATGTCAACTTTGTTGACGATCCCGTCGTAGCGATGCACAACCGCCTGCGCACGGCGAAAATAGGCGTTAAGAAGGGCGGCGGCGCGCGGCGCATCGTTATGCAGGCGCGTAATCAGTGGGCCAAAATCGGCGATGTTGGCGAAAAGTACGGTAACGGGGCGGAACTCACCGAGACCGCTATCGGCGCTGGCGAGAAAGCGCTGCGGCAAGCCGCGCACGAGGTAGGGGCGCAACGCCTCCAATTGGGCGGCCAGGCGCGCCAGATCGGGCAGATCGCCCGGCCCGGCGGCTGGGATCGGGTTGGGCGGCGCGGGCGGCATCGTGAGCGGCGGGAGGGTCGTGATGCGCAAGAAACCGTCGCCGGCAGGATCAGTCAGCGCGTCGGGAAAGTAGGCCGCCGTGGCTGCGGTGATCACCGTTTCGCCGGGGGCGGCGATCTCCTGAGCGTAGGCAACCCGGTTTACCTCCGGGCCGGTAACGACCAGTTCGATATGGGTGGCATCACCGACCTCGGCGGCAAAAACGCGCCCGCTATGCACGCCGACGCGCAGGCGCAAGGTAAACGTGCCGGCGCGGGTCTGGAGATCGACAAATTCCAGCATCCGCTGCTGCATGGCCAGCGCAGCCGTGGCGGCGGCGGCGGCGTGGGCGGAACCGAGCGCATCGGCGTCGAAAAAGGCGGTCAGTGCATCGCCGCCAAACTTGAGCAGGGTGCCGTGATGAACCTGGATTTCGGCTACCAGCGCGGAAAAAAGCCGGTTAACGACAGCACTTACTTCTTCGGCGCCTTGGCGCCCCAGCACGCTCAGTTGTTCCGAGAGCGCCGTAAATCCCGAAAGATCGGCAAAGAGCAGGCTGCCCGCCCAGAAGGCGCCGCTCGTTCGGCCCGGCTGTGGATCGGCAAGTTGCGCACGCACAAGCCGGGCGGGGATGAAGGCGGCGCAGGCGGACAGTTCGGCATAGAGCGCCGCGCCCAGGCGCACTCGCTCGGCCACGGGCAGATTGCCGGTGCGGGCGAGGTACGCAGCCAGATCAGGGGTTAGATGGGCGTGAAGCGGCGCCAGATTCATTGATGAGCCTTGGGACGCTGACAGGGCATAATCCGCAGATTGCGCAGATTGCGTAGAAACGAACGACAGTTTGACAGTCCGACAGTCTGACAGTCTGACAGTCCGACAGTCCGACAGTCTGATAGTCTGACAGTCTGACAGTCTGATAGTCCGACAGTCTGATAGTCTGACAGTCTGATAGTCTGACAGTCCGACAGTCTGATAGTCTGACAGTCTGATAGTCTGACAGTCTGATAGTCTGACAGTCTGACAGTCCGATAGTCTGACTGACGACTGACGACTGGCGACTGGCGACTGGAAAAGTTTACTACAAGGGATAAACGGAACGTTGCAAGCAATTGACCAGCGCCGCATGCCGCCATTGTACGATGGATACGCAGGGGCGTGGACAAAAGTAACAGACGGACAAACTGTGAAGCAGCGCACAATCGACTGGTGTCCTCTTGACAATAGCTCGTGAGCGTCGTATACTCGCCTGAGTGTCAATGTAACACCAGGCCGGGCGGCCCATTTCAGGCGCGGTTTTAGTGTCTTTAGAACACTATGCACGCCGACCGTCCGGTCGCTTATTCAAAGCGAGATAGTGTCTAAAATACACTAACGTATAACTGGTGTTATTGCGGTTTAGCGAGACGGTTTGGAGCGACCCATTGTTGCGCGCAGCGCAGCGGTTGACCAAGAGGGAGAGTATTCATGACCACAGGGCTTTATCATACGGCTCCGGCCGCAGCTGAGCAGTTCGCTGCTGAAATCGCGCAACTCAAAGCCGAGCGCAACGCAGTGATTCTGGCGCATAACTATCAGTATGGCGAGGTTCAGGATCTTGCCGATTACGTCGGCGACTCACTGGGCATGGCGCAGTATGCTGCAGCGAGCGACGCGCCGGTGCTGGTGGTGTGCGGGGTGCATTTTATGGCTGAGACATCGGCGATTCTCTCGCCGGAGAAGACGGTGCTCATCCCCGATCGGGATGCCGGCTGCTCGCTGGCCGACTCGATCGACGCCGATCGGCTGCGCGCCTGGAAGGCTGAGCATCCGAACGCAGTGGTGGTGAGCTATGTCAACACTACCGCTGAAGTGAAGGCCGAGAGCGACTATTGCTGTACATCAGGCAATGCCGAGCGAGTGATCCGCGCCATTCCCGCAGATAAAGAGATCCTGTTCCTGCCCGATATGTTCCTGGGCAGCTACCTACGCCAGCAAACCGGGCGGAAGATGGAGATCTGGGCCGGCGAGTGCCATGTACACGCCGCGATCCGCCCGGCGATGGTTGAACGTCAGCGCGCGGCCTTGCCCGGCGCCGAGTTCCTGATCCACCCCGAGTGTGGCTGTGTCAGCAGCACAATGCATTATCTGGCTCAGGGCAAGATCAGCGCCGAGGGCACGCATATCCTCTCCACCGAGGGCATGATCCGCCACGCCAACCAGAGTGGGGCGCGCCAGTTCGTGGTTGCTACCGAGATCGGCGTGCTGCACCGGATGCGCAAGGCCAACCCGGAGAAGGAATTCCTGCCGATCGACGAGTCGATCAGTTGCCGCTATATGAAGATGATCACCCTGGAGAAGGTGCGCGATAGTCTGCGCAACATGACCCATGTGGTGCAGGTGGAGCCGGCCCTGGCTGATCGGGCGCGTACGGCGATCGAGCGGATGATTGCGCTGTAGGGACGAAGTGCTGTAGGGACGAAGCACGCTTCGTCCCTATGGCGCGGTTGAAATGGATAACATCATGATTCAAGCACCACGATATGTTCTCACCACACCACCCGACGCGCGTTCCATTGACACCGGCGTGCTGGTGATTGGCGCGGGGGCGGCAGGATTGGCGGCGGCGCTGACGGTAGCTCAGCACACCGAGGTTACGGTTCTGGCGCGCACGACGTTGCCGGAGAGCAATTCGGCCTGGGCGCAGGGTGGGATCGCTGCCGCCCTCGACGCACGCGATACGCCGCACGCCCACATCGCCGATACACTGATTGCCGGCGCGGGCCTCTCCGACGGCGGCGCCGTGGTAACGCTGGCCGAGGCGGCACCTGATCTCATGCGCGAACTGGCGACGCTTGGCGTACCCTTCGAACGTACGGCCTCCGGTCGCTTCGCACTGGGTCTGGAGGGCGGTCATTCGCAGCGGCGGATCGTCCATGTCGGCGATGCAACCGGCTGGGCAGTGACGCAAGTGCTGATCGCTCGCGCTCAGGCGCACTCCAACATTACGCTGATCGAGAATGCGCAGGCCGTCGATCTGCTTGATGATGCCGGCCGGATCAGCGGTGCGCTCGTGCACACTCCCGACGGCTGGCTCACAATCAACGCCGGCGCGACCGTGCTGGCGAGCGGTGGCGCCGGGGCGCTCTACGGCTTAACTTCGAACCAGTCGGTTGCGCTGGGCGAGGGGATTGCGATGGCCTACCGGGCTGGGGCGGAAGTGGCCGACATGGAGTTTGTGCAGTTCCACCCGACGGTCTACTGCACCCGCGCCGGCCAGGGCTTCCTGATCACCGAGGCGGCGCGCGGCGAGGGCGGCATCCTGTGCGACATTCACGGCGAGCGCTTTATGCCCGCCTATGATCAGCGCGCTGAACTGGCCCCGCGTGATGTGGTGACGCGCGGGATCTACGCCGCGATGCGCCACAGTAACGCCGATCACGTCAAGCTCGACCTGCGTCATCTGTCGGCTGACGAGATCGAACATCACTTCCCAACGATCTGTGAGCGGCTGCGCGCCGACGGAATCGATCCGGTGACCGATCTGATTCCGGTGGCTCCCGCCGCGCACTACCTCATGGGCGGCGTACGCACCGATCTGAATGGCGCGACGAACCTGCCGGGCCTGTATGCCGCCGGCGAAGTAAGCTGCACCGGCGTCCATGGCGCGAATCGGCTGGCCTCCAACTCGTTGCTCGAATGTCTGGTGTTTGGCCGGCGGGCCGGGGAGGCTGCTGCGCAAATGCAAAATGCAAACGGTAAAAGGCACAATGTCATGCTAAGCCAACCCAGTGCTGGTGGAGCGCAGCATGTTGCGTCTGGCGTTTTTCCATCAGACTGGCGGGTTAACCTCGCCGCCATTATGACCACTTCCGCCGGGCCGTTGCGCGACGGCGCAGGGTTGCGTAGCGGGTTGGAGCAGTTGGCTGTGTGGCCGCTTCAGGCTGATCATGATCACGCGGAGGCGATTACGGCGGCAAATGCGGTGCTTACGGCGCAGTTGATCGTGGCCAGTGCGTTGCTGCGCGAAGAGAGCCGCGGCGGCCACTTTCGGAGCGATTTCCCCGAGCCGCGCGAAACCTGGCGCACCCATAGTGTGCTGCAAAACGGCGGCGCGTCCTGGCAGGTGGCTACACTTGCTCCGGTGCGTGAACTGGCGCATGCAGCGGATTAACGAACACTGAGCTGAGTGAGCCATTGACCGCACTGAGTCGGGCGGCAGGACGCAGGCGGAGACAGCAGTGCAATGCCTTATTTCCCTTCTCTCACAGGGCATATCCGTACCCAAAGCGTCGCCGGAACCCTCACCCCCAACCCCGCTCCCGTTTAGGGAGCGGGGCCTCGGACAGCATCAGGACGACGCATGTGCGGCGGCTCCCCTGCTCCCATACGGATCACGTTAAGGATGTTCGCCGGACTTTGCAGTAGCCTTGAAGAAGGGGGCAGGACGCAAGTGGCATGCGGCATGCGGCATGCGGCATGCCACTTGCGGCATGTGGTAGGTGGTAGGCGGCATGCGGCAGGAAAACTTTGTCCGTCCGTCGTCCGTCGTCCGTCGTCCGTCGTCCGTCGTCCGTCGTCCGTCTTTCAGGATGGGCCTCGCCTCGCGCTGGTGCGCCTTCCGATCAACCAACCGCAGTTTGGGCCGCCTCTAGAGCGGCAAGTAGTTCTTCCGTCGCCGCGATTTCGCTGGGGATTTCGAGGGTGCGAAAGGCAGCCAGCGCTCGACGAATATGCCCGTCGGCGGTGGGTAAGTCGCCGGCGCGGAGGTGGGCTGCGCCGAGGGCGCGCTGCGCGTAGACAGCCAAGTACTGGTCGTCGTTTTGGCGCGCCTGCTCCATTGCCGCCGCGAAGTGCGCCGCCGCCGCCACAATATGTTCGCGCTGCAATTCAACCTGCCCCAGGGTAAGGCGCGCATAGGGGACGGTGAAGGTCTGACCCATCGCGATCACCTCTTCGGCATAGCGCGAGGCTGCACTCAGGTCGCCCAGGTTGTACGATGCCTCGGCGAGGTTTGCCGCTGTGCCTGAGGCGTAGAGCAGATCGCGGATGGCCAAGAAGAAGCTGTACGCCGGTAAGCCGACGTCGATGGCCGCTTGGAACTCGCGGGTCTGCACATAAATCGAGGCCAGATTACTGCGCATCTGTTCCAGATTCAGCCGATCGCCAACCCGCTCATAAATCGTCATTGCGTGGGTGGCGTGCTCGACTGCCTCGACGATTTGCTCGCGCCGCCCATAGATCGTGGCCAACCAGCGCTCGGCCTGGGCGCGTAAGGCGTCGTCTTCAAGCTGGTCGGCGAGGATGCGTGAACGTGCATAGGCGTCAAGCGCGGCATCATAATCGCCTTCTTCGTCGCGCAGTTTGCCGCGCAGCAGTTCAAGCTCAAACTCGGCGCGATAGACGGCGTGCCAACTGCTCTGGAGGTCGCGCCGCCGCAAGTGGAGCAGACCATTCCGCTGGTACAACGCTGTGATCTGGCCGACGAGCCGTGCTGTTACGCGCAGCCCTTCACCATAGCTCTTTAATGCCTGATCGGGGTAGCCGAGGGCATCCTCTAGTTCGCCACGGAACATCCACAGCCGCGCACCAGTTTCGCTTTCGTCGCTCCAATCCGCCTGTTTTAGATCATGCAAACTCTCTTTGAGCTCGCCGGCATAGTGGCGCAGTTCGGCACGAATCACGTCGAACGCTTTGCGTTCCGCCGGCGCGAGGCGGCTGCGCTCGATGCTCAGAAAGGCCTGTCGCGCACTGTCGGCCTCGCCGCGGGCCAGGGCGTGCTGACGCTGCGGAAACCAGATCTGCACGGCCCGATCGAGATCATCGCCCTGCACAAAATGATGCGCGGCTGCGGTGTACTCGCCGCGTTCGAGGCGTGTGATCGCCGCCTCGTTATGCAGGCTGCTGCGTAGCTGGGGCGGAAGCTCAGTTCGGATCAGCGGCGCCAGGGCCGGTAGCAGCGCCACGCCGCCCACCCGGTCGTGTTCGATTAATTTCAGGCGGCTCAGCGCCGTGAGGGTAACCGCGTCCAGTAATTCGTCGGGCGCATACCCCTGGTAAACAGATAAGCGCTGGAGGGCGTTCTGTTCTTCAGGGCGCAACCGGCGCCAGAGGCGCTGAAACGCCGGTTGGAGCGACTGCGCCGTGGCATCGTCGAGGTGGTCGGCGCTAAACTCCGGATCGGCTTGTTGCAACGCCAACAGCAGGATCAGCAGGCGTGGGTTGCCGCCGGTATACGCCGCAAGCCGCCGGGCTTGTTCGGCGGTAAGCGTCGATCCTGAAGCGCGCCAGAGTTGTTCGATGGTGTCGGCTTGCAGCCCGGAAAGATCGATGTGGACATCGCCCAGCAGGGGGCGCTGGCTGATCAATAAGAGCGGCGCTGCGCCACGCAGGGCCTCGATCAGGTTGATCAGCAGCGCGCTTGAAGCCGTAGGCGGATCAAGCTTGCTGAGCGTGAGGTGTTCCAGATCGTCGAAGCAAAGCACCGGCGGCGGCCCGTCGAGGCCGGTGAGATCTTGGCGCAGCAGCCCGGCCGCCAGGTTGAGATCGCTGATGACGCCATTGGCCGTAATGAGGTACTGCCAGAGGTTCACTGCGCCGCGCGCGTGGAGGAATGCGCCCAATGCGAAGAGCAGGCTACTGACGCCATCGTTGAAGCCGGGGCGGAGCGTAAACCAGAAGCCGGGTCGGTTGCCAAGCTGATCGAGGGCCGCCGCGGCCAGGCTCGTCTTGCCGATCCCGCTCGGCCCGCTCAAGGCCACGGTTTGCCCACGCTGCAAGGCTTCACTAAGCAAGCTAAACTGGCGCTCGTAGCCGTAGAGCATTGCCGGCGGCGGCGGCTGTTCGAGCCGCACCGTAGGCCGCAGCGTATCAAGCAGCAAAGGCGCCAGGCGCTTCACGGCGGCATCAAAATCGCGATAATGCTGCGACCGCGAGCCAAGTAATAGTTGTTCATCCTCCCAGATATCGGCCAGGCGGCGCGGCGTGATCTGCTGATGAAAACAGCGCAACTCCAGCACCAGGTAGGAATAACGCGGATCGTCGGGATCGCGCCGCACAGCGCTGATCGCCGCAAGCATCGCGGCCTGGGTAGCCGGCGGCGAGCCTTCCCACATGCGTGCAGCGGCAGCGTGTAATGCCGAACGTAAGAGTTCACCGCGGGTGCGCGCCGTAATCGGGCGCGGCACATCGCGTAAGAGCAGCCCAAGCATATAGGGGCTGGCCAGAGGTGATTCCTGGCCGAGTCGCTCGGGCTGATCGTACAACCTGAGCGTCTGCTTGACGTTACGCTCGAAGAGCGATAGGGAGAGACTATCTGTTGAGGGTTGAACCGTCATGACCCCCTCCTTGGGCAACCGGCTGCGATGAGGGTAGTAAAGCAGTCCGCTCAGGTGCAGCCTTCAGGGCCGCAGCCCGTCACCCGCTTGGATTGATTGACCGTACCTGACCGATCGCTGCCGCCTAAGCAAACGTAGGCGACAGGGTCGTAAACAGAAACACGCGCAGATTTGGGACGAATCCGGCGCGTCCTGGGATTATTTGGGATCGGCTGGTCGCGGTCGGCGTAGTTCGATTATACAAGAGCAGGCAGCGAACGTATACCACCCTGCTCATCCAGAAGCGGTGTGTGAGCCATTGCTCGCGCAGCGCTTTTTTGATCGGCCTGGCATTTCCCAGGATGAAGGCTGGGACAACCGGCGGCCTTCTTGGGACGCCGATCCGGCTTGCCGCGACCTATACTCGCCGCAGAGCCGGACGACAGCAAGCAGGAGGCAGCAGATTATGCCGACGATAGCAAAGATCAACCGACCGATTGTACTAACGATCGTCCCGATCCCGGTTTTTGGCGCATTGCTTGGCAAGCTCGCCGCCGACATTGTGTTTTACCTGCCGACAATTTTGAGCTACGAACTGCTCAGCCGCAGCAGCCATTCCGACACCAGGGAGGCTTCCTGATGAATGTACAGCTCGCCCCGGTGATCAGCCGCAGCGCATTTTTCGCCCGTACCGCCGAGTTTAATGCCCTGGACGACGAGTTGATTGCGCTGTTGCGGGAGCAGGCGCCCTGGGGCCTCGCCACGGCGCTGGATCTGGGCGGCTGTGATGGGCTGGCGATCCGTGATCCGCAGCATATTGCGCGCTTTGTAATCGCACTGTGCAAGACGATTGAGCTGAAGCGTTTTGGCGATCCGATCATTGTGCGCTTCGGCGCCGACCCACAAGTTTGCGGTTACTCGCTGGCTCAGTTGATCGAGACTTCGCTGATCTCCGGCCACTTTGCAGAGGCAAATGACGCCGCGTACATCGATATTTTCAGTTGTAAAGCCTACCGTCCGTACCAGGCCGCCCGGTTTTGTGGCGAGTGGTTCGGCGCAACCAGCGTTCGGGTGAACATCGTGTTGCGGCAGGCGTAGGGGCCGCCACATCGGGCTGCCCCGGGCGGCAGGCGGAGCATGAACATAGGAGCAGATCCATGAATAACTTTCAAGCTTTGATTGCCCAGCGTATTCAGCAGCAGGTTACGACGCCGGATGTGGCGTTCAATCAGGCTTTCGCCCCGCCTAGGCAATCCTCCGCGCACGCGCAGAAACATGCGGCGTTGCAGCGGTTTAGGCGCGCTTACCCGGCATACGCATCAACAAGCGCTCTGGGCGCGCTACGGACGACGGAGTACGCCCGCCTGGATGCGCAGCAGCAGGTGTATCTGGATTATACCGGCGGCAGCCTGTACGCCGAGACGCAACTGCACGAACATCTCGCATTGCTGCATACCAATGTCTTCGGCAACCCGCACTCCACAAACCCGACTTCTCAGGCAATGACCGATCTGGTAGAGCGCGCCAGGGCCGCTGTGCTGACGTATCTGCGTGCCAATCCCGACGAATACATTGTCATTTTTACGCCCAACGCCAGCGGTGCGGCCCGGCTTGTCGGTGAGGCGTACCCGTTTCAGTTGGGTGGCCGGCTGCTGCTCAGCGCCGATAACCACAATTCGATCAATGGCCTGCGCGAGTTTGCGCGTACTGGAGGCGCGACATACCGCTATGCGCCGCTGCGCCCGGCAGACTTGCGTCTGGATGAACCGGCGCTCGCTATGTTACTCGCCACACCCGCAGCGACCGGCGATCGGCTCTTTGCCTACCCAGCGCAGTCGAACTTTTCCGGCGTGCAGCACTCGCTCGAATGGATTGAGTGCGCGCAGGCTCAGGGCTGGGATGTGTTGCTCGACGCTGCCGCCTTCCTGCCGACGAATCCGCTCGATCTGAGCCGTTGGCATCCCGACTTCGTGACCCTCTCGTTCTACAAGCTCTTCGGTTACCCCACCGGCGTCGGCGCGCTGGTTGCTCGCCGGGCGGCGCTGGCGAAGTTGCGGCGGCCCTGGTTTGCCGGTGGCACGATCACTCTGGCGTCGGTAGGCGGCGATGGCTATTTCCGTGCCGAGGGCGCGGCCGGCTTTGAAGACGGCACGGTGAATTACCTGAGCCTCCCGGCGGTTGCGGCGGGGTTGGATTACCTCACAGCCGCCGACATCACTGCCATTCACACCCGTGTGATGTGTCTCACTGGCTGGCTGCTCGACGAGTTGCAGTTGCTCCGTCACGCCAACGGTGCCCCGCTCGTGCGGATCCACGGCCCAGCCAATACCAAAGCGCGTGGCGGCACGCTGGCGCTCACGCTTCATGATCCAGCAGGCCGACCGATCGATTTTCGTCTCGTTGAAGAAGCGGCCAATGCGGCACGGATCTCCTTGCGCACGGGCTGTTTCTGTAACCCCGGCGCCGCCGAGTATGCGCGTGGATTGACCAGCGCTGAGCTTGCGCCCTGGTTCCACGCAACGAACCCACCACCAACGCTTGACGCGTTCCAGCAGGCCCTTGGTGAACGGGCGCCGGGGGCGGTGCGCGTCTCGTTGGGGATCGCCTCGAACTTCGCCGATGGGTACGCATTTGTGCAATTTGCCCGCAGCTATCTCACCGAAGGAGGTGTTTGATGAACATACTTTCGATCGCACAACGCGGGTTGCCGTAACGGGCCGGGTGCGGCGGCCTTCGGCCAACGATTGGCACCTGGCGATTTCGTCGGTCAGACTGCCGTAAGCCGGCAGCACTTTCACTACGGGCTGTCGCTGCTCAGGATGCGGCGGCGGCAGGTGACAGGTCTTACAGCATTGCTCAGATCGATTGAGCCTGCGTACCATGGCGCGAGCGCAGCGCGCCACCCGGTTCAGTGGCCTCAGTGGCTCAATCATTTTGCTCAGTGCTCTAGGTCTTGCAAGATGTGTTCAGACAATTTCTAAGGAGTTCTTACCATGCGACAAAAGCATTTTTTCCGGTCAACCCACGGCACATTATTGCTGCTGTGTTTCATGCTGATCAGCCTGATGCCGGTGCAACGTACGCAGGCGCAGCTCACGCCGATCGTTACCGAGTTGATCGCCACCGCCGATGCGCGGGTTCAAGGCGGCTCGCCCGACGCAAACCTGGGCAGTGGCTTCATCTGGACCGGCACGCCCAACGGCCATCTGGCGTATGTGCACTTTGATCTGCTGGAATTGCCGGCCAACGCAACGATTAGCAATGCCGAGCTACGGCTCGCCTTCACCGGCACCTACACCGGCACGGCAAATGTCGAGCTTGGCCGGAATGCGAGCGCCTGGGATGCGGCGAGCGTTACGTGGAATACCCGCCCAACGAGTACGTTCAGCGGCAATATTCAACCGGTGGGCGACCCGCCGGGCGACATCGTCTGGCCGGTGACGCCATTAGTGGCGCAATGGCACAATAATACGGCGCCCAACTACGGGTTTGCGCTCAAGGGTGACGGTGTACTCAAGGCGTTCCATTCCCGCGAAACCAGCCCGACGAGCCCGCCGCGCCTGGTGATCACCTACACCGTGCCGCCCGACGAAGGATCACGCCCGGATCTTGGTGATGCGCCGGACAGCAGCAATAACCTCGGCATCAGCCCGAACACGGCCTACCCCGGCGTGCCGGGCAACTTCCCCACGGTCTGGTCGGGCACCCCGGTCGGGCAACCCGCCGGCCCGCGTCACGCGAACCAGAGCCCGGGCGGCTTCCTGGGCCAGGCCATTTCGCGCGAGGTTGAAGCCGACAGCGGCGCCGATCAGGACGGCCTGAACAACATCCTCGACGGCGGCGCCAATAATGCCGACAATGATCGCGGTGATGACGGCTGGCGCAATCGCAACGCCGGTTTCGACCACTGCGCGGCCACAGCGCTGACCATCCGCGTGCGCAAAGCCCCCGGCGCCACGCAAGAGCGCATGTTCCTCAACGTCTGGTTCGACGGCACCCACGACGGCGACTGGAACGACCGGGCGTTTTGCACCCCTGAAGGCGCCGGCCTGGCGGTTCCGGCAACTGAGTGGATTGTCCAGGACTATTATGTGGACATGACCGGCATTCCCGCCGGCGGTTACGTCGATATTACGGTCAACACCGAAACGGTGCTCAACACCACGCCGGAGCAGCGCCACTGGATGCGCTTCACACTCAGCGAGCGGCGTGCTGTGCAAACCGCAGCCGGGCGGGCCGACGGGCGCGGGCCGCACCCGGATGTTGCGCCGCAAGGCTTCCAGTACGGCGAAACGGAAGATGTATTGCAGCGACCCCAGCCGCCCGGCGAGGCCGGCGAACTGCTGATCGCGAAGCGGGTCATCGATGCCGATACGCCCGTGCCCTACGCCGGGATCGTGACCTACGAGGTGCAGCTGCGCCATGTCGGCGGCAGCGAACCGATCCAGGTGCAAATGCGCGACGAAATCGGTTATCCGCAGCACCTTTTGCCGCACGTAACGGCGAATGGAGGGCTTAGGTACATCAACGTGAACAGCCCGACCGGCGGCGTCGCCCCGTTGGAAGCGCAACTGACGTATGAAGGTAATCCTACTATAGAGGTAGTGCGCTGGAATGGCACGCTGCATCCCAATGCCGAAGTGCGCTTCACTTTTGATGTGCATGTGCATCCGCTCTGCGGCCTACTCCAGCAGACCACGACGATCACCAATATCGTCCAGGCCCGTCCACAGGGCGGCACGGAACTTACCGCCGAGGCGAGTTTTGTTGCTCAGTGCCCTGGCTATGATCCTGATCTGATCAGTTTTGAGCCAATCGAAAATCCAATCGAGATTGGGGAGATCACGCAGGCGCCGTGGAGCGCCGAAGTCTGGAACCGGCATGCCTTCCCGGTAGATCTCGGGATTTACCTTCCCGGCGCGGCCATTCTTGCCGCAGACGGCGTCGCGCCGACGCGAACGCTCACCCTGGAACCCAACGAGCGGCGTGCGATCAGTTTCAACGTGCCGTTCGAGCAGGAGCAGGCTAACCCGCTCGATGAGATCGGTGATCCGCAGCCAATCCCTGTGCGTTTCTGCTTCCTCTTGCCCGAAAGCGAGCTTTGCCCCGACGCCGCGCAGAACCCGAACTATCACGGCGACGCGCCGCCGCTGAACCCCGGTGCGCGCTCAAGCGACCTGGGCGACGCGCCCGACAGCACCAACCACGCCGGCGTGCCGATGACGGCCTACCCTGCTACACCGGCCAACTTCCCGACCGTGTTCGATCCGGCGACCGGCCTGCCGCAGGGGCCGCGCCACACAACGCCGCGCCCGTTCCACCTGGGCGAGCAGGTGAGCCGGGAGGTCGAGGCCGATGTTGGGCCGGATCAAGATCCACTGCACAATATCGAACCGGCCGCCAATGACCCGGACAATGATCGGGCCGACGACGGTGCGCGCCTGCTCAACCTGGCGCATTGCCAACCCGGCACCGCTGAGGTCAAGGTCTTCATTAGCCCGCAGGCGCTGGCTTGGTTCCAGCAACAGGCAAAACCGGCCTATCTGAACGCCTGGATCGACGGCAACCGCGACGGCGATTGGGCCGATGGTGTGCAGTGCAATGGCGCAAGCGCGATCGAGCACATCCTGATCGACCAGCCGATCGACGTGATTGGGCTTGGCGTCGGGTTGCACACGCTTACGTTCGCAACGGGCCGCGTGCCCTGGCCGGCGCAGTTTGCTGAGCAACCGGCCTGGGTGCGCTTTACGCTCAGCGAGCGCGAGGCGAACAAAACGCTCCAGTTCGGCGGTATCGCTCACGGCGACGGGCGTGGCTATGATGTAGCATTTCGCACCGGCGAAACGGAAGACTATCTGCTGCGAGCGGCAGGTGATCCGAACGCGGCGCCCGACCTTGGTGTGAACCTGCGTGGACGGATCGGGCGCGGTGCGGGGGCGAACGGCAACGACCGGATCAGCTTCGTGATCGATTATACGAATGTCGGCAGTGCGCCGACAACCGGCGGTAGCCTGCGCTTCACCAAGCCGGAACAATTGCGCGACATGGAAATTGTGCTGCTCCGTGCGCCGAATATTCCGGCCCAGGGCGTGAGCGAAACCGCCGAGCATGTGACGGTGCAGGTGCCAAACCTGGCGCCCGGCGGCGAGGGCCGGATCCTGATCGCCTGGGATGCCCCGGCTGATCAGACGCCGGCAGGCGACTACACCGGCACACTAGCTGCCACGCTCAGCGGCGACAGCGATCCGGCGAACAACCAGGCCGCAACAACGCTCACCCGCCCGACCATGCCGCTACGCCTGGCGATCGAAGCCGGCGACGGCAGCCGCTGGGGCCTGGCCGAAACCACCTGCCGCGACTTTATCCGCTTCCCCGGCCAATCGGCGCAGGGTGTGCTCTACGATTTTGTCATCGACGGAGCCGTTGACCATAGCTTTTTTGCGGGCGTCTCGCCCTGGACGAAAGCCCACCCGGACATGCCTGAGGGGCGGCACGAGATCTGGTTTGCCCCGAATGGCGCAAGCGACCCGAGCGACCGCTCGAATAGCGTACGGCTGAATGTCAATCTCAGCCTGCCGATTGATCCGCTCAGTCTGACCTTCACCGACAGCCAGGGCCGGATCTATCACCCGCCGACCTTCAGTTGGGGCAGCCTGGGCCGCAGCCTGGAACTTCACTTGCGCGATGGCGAGACGTATGAGCTTGCGATCGATAGTTGCAGCGCCGACCTGAACCAGCAGCTCGATCTGATTCTGCCCAATGGCGACGCAATCAGCCTGACGGATGCAGATGATGACGGGCGCTACAGCGGCATTTTCGACTTCGATGAGAGTGATTTAAGTGACGTTCTGCGGACGGCCCAGAGCACACCGTCGGCGTTCCAACTGGCTGTACGCGACGGTGGCGTGGAGCAGCGCTTTGGTATGGCGGTTCAAGCACTGGGCGCAGGCGCGGTGCGTGACCAGAGCACCGGGCAACCATTGGCCGATGTCAGCGTTACGGCGCTGGCGCCGGGCCTGGGCGGCGCAGCGCTACCGGCAGCGGCAGCCGGTGGCCCGAACCCGCAGACCACCGACGCCGACGGGCGCTACGCCTTTAC
>JBBRUG010000094.1:0-17691 GCA_038247995.1 Chloroflexales bacterium
CGAGCCGGCGGCGCGGCGGGCCTGTTCCGGCGTGGCCAGGCCATCCACCAGCGCGATCTTGCCGCGCACCGCCGGGTTGGCCCAATCTTCCGGCGTGCCGGCGCCTACGTCGACAATTGTTCCGGTAAGGCCGTCGGTGGGCGTGGCAAAGGCGTGGGTGATACAGTTCAGCGCGCCGATACCGCTCACGCTGAGCGTGGCCGGGCCGGGTAGACTGATGTAGGCCGGGTGCTCCAGCAGGCGCGTGCGCAGGCCCCACGCCATCAGCGCCTCGGCAGCCTGGTCGAAGGCCCGCCGTTCCTCGGCGGAACCGGAGAGGCGCACCTCGGTCGTCAGGCGGGCGGTGAGCGCCATCAATTCATTGGCAGAGACCGACTCAAGCAAAGCCGCCTCGTTGCGGTCGAGCCGGGGATCGAGATCCATAACACCGCTCCTCTCTGGTGCGGCTACTGCATGTGTGAGCCGCCATCGATGCTGATCGTCTGGCCGGTAACCCACCCGGCCAGGTCGGAAACAAAAAAGAGCACGCCATTGGCAATGTCATCAGCGCTGCCGAGCCGTTGCAACGCGATCCGGTCGAGCAAGGCGCGCTGACCGTCCGCGCCCAGCGCCGCCCACTGGCGCTCGGTGGTGGGGTTGGAGCGCACAAAGCCGGGGGCGATATTGTTCACCGTAATGCCCCACGGGCCAAGCTCGCGAGCTGTCTGGCGGGTCAGGCCGATCTGGCCGGCCTTGGCGCTGGCATAGGCCTGAATGCCGGTTAGGCTGAAGCTGCGCCCGGCTCCAGATGAGATGTTGACAATTCGGCCCGCGCGCTGGGCTTTCATGGTCGGAACGACGGCACGGGTAAAGTTGAAGGCGCCATAGAGGTTGGTGCGTACTACAATGTCCCAATCGGCATCGCTGACGGTTTCAATCGGCTGATGCACCTGACCGCAAACCCCGCCGGCATTATTCACCAGAATGGCGATCCGGCCCCCGGCGGCCAGCAGGCGGGCCACGAGCGCCGTCACCGCCTCTGAATCGGTAATATCGCACGGCGCAGGCACACAGCGCATGCCCGCCGCCTGGGCCAACGCAACGGTTTCATTCAGCTCATCGGCCAGCCGATCCACCGCCCAGACCGCCGCGCCGCAACTTCCAAGCGCCAGCGTAATCGCCCGCCCAAAACCGTGCGCCGCTCCCGTCACCAGCGCCACCTGACCATCAAGCGCAATCTGCATTAGTCCTGCTCCTCTTCTTCGTCCTGCACGCGCAGGTGGAACTGGCGGAAACTTGCGGCCGTCTCGTGCCAATGCTCGGTCACCACCGCCTCGGCGCGCCACCAATCGCCGGCGCGAAACACATCGACCACACGCTGATGCAGGCCGGGCATAATCGTCGGGCTACGCGAGAGGTGTTGCTTGACGGTCATAAACAGCGCCCCGACTTTGGCATCCATCGCGCCATAGATGGCGATCAGGCTCTGATTCTGCGAACAGGCGACGATCTTGCGGTGGAAGGCCAAATCAAGATCGATCGCGGGCAACCAATCGGCCTCGTGGTCGCGCAGTTCACGCATTGCGGCGACGAGATCGTCGAGGTAGGCCAGGTCGGCGCTGGTGAAGTGTTCGCGGGCCAGTCGCACAGCCAGGCCCTCGAGGTGCCCACGTACAAGGTAAAACTCGAACGCCTCGCGTGGCCCCAGCGTCGAAACGACCGCGCCCCGGTTGCGGTAGATCCGCACCAAGCCTTCCTGCTCCAGGTAGCGCAGCGCATCGCGCACCGGGCCGCGACTCATCGCGATCTCTTCGGCGATCTCCTGCTCGATCAGCCGATCGCCCGGTTTATAGCGACCGGCCAGAATCGCCTGGCGCAGATGAGCTAATACTTTATCGGGGCGTGAAATATCGTTCAGCACGGTTTCTGTTCGTTTGAAACGGCGAATACCACTTTAAGCCCGTACAGGCGGGTCGTTCCGGGCAGGCACGCGGCCCGCCTTATAGGCAGGCACGCGGCCTTCCCGGCGGGCACGCGGCCCGCCCTTACGCCCGTACGGGCGGGCACGCGGCCCGCCCTCCATCATACTAATTGGCCATCCTGATAGACCGAATGGATCCGTTGAAGATGAGTTATATTTTGTGCTACATCGCCATGGGCGATACAGAGATCGGCACGCAGGCCGGGGCGAATGGCGCCCACCTGATCGGCGAGGCCCAATGCCTCGGCAACGGCGGCGGTTGCGGCGCGCACCGCCTGCACCGGGGTCAGGCCGGCCAGCGTTAGTTCATCAAGCTCTTTCCAGAAGGTATCAAAAGCCGTGGCCCGCCAGCCCGCATCGGAGCCGGCCAGCAGCGGTACACCCAGGCGGCGCAGCTTAGCTACGCCTTCCTGGTGGCCCTCACGCCGCCGCTGCCAACTGTCGCGCTCGACGCCGCCACATAACTCGACGCGCCCTTCGCAGGTTGCACCGGTCCGGTCGATCGATGGCGAGCAGGTTTTCGAGGCCAAAGACTGTCGCCAACTCGATCGAGCGCTTTGCGGCCGCGCTATCGTCGCGCCGACAGATCGTAAACGGCACCAGATCCTCGGGAATATCGCCGCCGTGCAGGTCGATATACACATCGGCGTGGGCGATAAACTGCTCGGTGAGCGCATAGACCATCTGGTCGCTAAACGTGCCCTGCGGATCGCCGGGAAAGAGCCGATTTGGGTTAAGGCCGTCGATCGGGCAGGTAAACATCTGGCGCTCGCGGAACGCCGGCAAATTCACGACCGGAATGATCACCAGCGTGCCAGCCAGGGTGGCCGGGTCGATCACGCGACTTAAGCGGATCGCCGTCTCAATCGCAGGATACTCGCCGCCGTGGACGCCGGCAGTCACGAGCAGGCACGGCCCAGGGCGCGCACCACAGATCGCCGTGATCGGCCAGCGCTCGTCCGCCAGAGCCGGGCCGGGCCAGGCAAACAACTCCTGCCGCCGGGTGCCGGGTTCAAGCGCGCCCAGCAAGGGAAAACGCGTGGTGTATGCAGTGCTCATTGATCGATTCCTTCGCCAGTGCGCATTTGTGAAAAATAGTCATATTGTCAACAATCCTGAAAAGGCGCTGTGCGTCGGCGAAACGATCTCTATCTGGCGTTGGAGTGAGTACCGGAAATAGCTGATTAAACCGGTCAGAATTCGAAGAGCGCCTCACATGTCACCCTCACGGTGCGTGCAGCGCCTCGGTTTGCGCGAGTGGATTGTTGACAATTTGGATAAGGCGAGTATACGTTCTTTTGCGCAACGTGTCAATAGCTAGAACACTGAGCAGCATGACTGAGCCGCTGAGGCCACTGAACTGGGTAGCGCGCTGCGCTCGCGCCTGGTTGTGCAGGCTCAATCGATCTGAGCAATGCGGTAGAACACTGAGCGGAATGATTACCCTAGTGTGGCACTGATCCTGGTGGTGCGATCCTGGTGGTGCGCTCCGCGCCTATGACCAATCCGGCGTAATGGAATGCTTGCGCCACTGTGGCACTGATCCTGGTGGTGCGATCCGTGCCGATGCCCAAGCCGGCGCAATTGTGTGAGCGCAGCCATAGCCACAGACAAGCCACCTTGCCGGATCGCCGGGCACCACGTAGGATGGAGTAGGTGGGTTTAGCCTTGATGGTGTTCACGCTGGTTAAACCTGTCAGGTCTTCATAGCAGAAAGAAAGCGTATGCGGATTAGCGACATGCACTGGCAGCAGGTTGAAGCCTACTTGCGCCACGACAACCGGGCCATCCTGCCGCTGGGCAGCACCGAGCAGCACGCCTACCTGAGCCTCAGCACCGACAGCATTCTCGCTGAGCGGTTAGCCACGGAAGCCGCCGAACCATTCGGCGTGCCGGTCTTCCCGGTGCTGGCGTATGGCCTCACGCCCTACTTCCAGGCGTATCCCGGCACGATCACGCTGCGCATGGCCACGTACTTGGCGCTCATCGGCGATCTGCTTGATGGATTGTATATCCAGGGGTTCCGGCGGATGCTGATTGTTAATGGCCATGGCGGCAACAGCCCGGCGCAGGCTTTTGTGGACGAATGGTTGCTCAGCCACGCCGGCGCACAGGTGAAGTGGCACAACTGGTGGAACGCGCCGCAAGCCTGGGCGCAAGTGCAAGCCACCGACCCGGTTGCCTCGCACGCCTCGTGGATGGAGAATTTCCCCTGGACGCGCTTGGCCGGCGTTGTGCAACCGGAACAGCAGAAGCAACCCGTGGATGTAATGAGCCTGCGCCGACGCGGGCCGGCAGCGGTACGCGCGGGGTTGGGCGACGGCAATTTCGCCGGCGTGTACCAGCGCAGCGATGTAGAGATGCAGGCAATTTGGGACGTGGCGATCGCCGAAACGCGAGCGTTGATCGACGCGGGATGGGAGTAGGCACGCGGCAGGCGGCACGCGGCTATGCCCGCAAAATGAACGTACAAACGATCCGGAGTTGTACCGGTCGACCCACGGGTCGGCTCCCTTATTCCCGTACGGGCCGGCCCACGGGTCGGCTCCAGCACCATTGAAAGTACCATCCATGAGCACCACCACCCCGCCCCGTCGCTTCCGTTCCCAAGATTGGTTCGCCGACCCGGAGCGGATCGACCAGACTGCGCTCTACCTCGAACGTTTTATGAACTATGGCACGACACCCGAAGAACTGCGCTCGGGCAGGCCGATCATCGGCATCGCCCAGACCGGCAGCGACCTGACACCCTGTAATCGCATTCATGTCGATCTTGCCCGCCGGGTGCGCGACGGGATCCGCGATGCTGGCGGCATCCCCATTGAATTCCCGGTTCACCCGATCTTCGAGAATTGCCGCCGCCCCACGGCGGCCCTGGATCGCAACCTGGCTTACCTGGGCCTGGTCGAAATTCTCTATGGCTACCCGATCGACGCCGTGGTACTGACCACCGGCTGCGACAAGACGACCCCTTCCGCGCTCATGGCCGCCGCCACCGTCGATATTCCGGCGATTGTGCTTTCGGGCGGGCCAATGCTCGACGGTTGGTTCGAGGGCGAACTGGCCGGCTCGGGCATGACAGTCTGGAAGAGCCGCCGCCGCTTGGCCGCCGGCGAAATCGATGAGGCCGAATTCTTCGCCGCCGCCCTGGCATCGGCGCCCTCGGCGGGCCACTGCAATACGATGGGCACCGCCTCGACGATGAACGCAGTCGCCGAGGCGCTCGGTATGGCGCTGCCCGGCTGCGCCGCGATCCCGGCGCCCTACCGCGAGCGCGGCCAGATGGCCTATGCCACCGGGAAGCGCATTGTTGAAATGGCCTACGCCGATTTGCGCCCCGCACAGATCCTCACCCGCGCCGCCTTCCTGAATGCGATCGTCGCGATTGCCGCAATCGGTGGCTCGACCAACGCCCAGCCGCACCTGGTAGCGATGGCGCGCCATGCCGGCGTCGAACTGACCCCGCAGGACTGGAAACACGGCTACGACATCCCGCTGCTGGTGAATATGCAGCCCGCCGGCAAGTATCTCGGCGAGCGCTTCCATCGCGCCGGCGGTGTGCCGGCTGTACTCTGGGAATTGCTGGAGGCCGGACAAATCGCCGGCGACGTCCTCACTGTTACCGGCCGCACGCTGGCCGAGAATATCGCCGGGCGCCAGAGCGTCGATCGCGAGGTGATCACGCCCTACGCCGCGCCGCTGATGCAGCAGGCCGGCTTTCTGGTGCTCACCGGCAACCTGTTCGACTGCGCGATCATGAAGACCAGTGTGATCTCGCCCGAGTTTCGCGTGCGCTACCTCAGCGAACCAGGCCGCGAAGGGATCTTTGCGGGCCGCGCCGTGGTGTTCGACAACGCCGAAGATTATCACGCCCGGATCAACGACCCGGAATTGGCAATCGACGCGCACAGCATTCTGGTGATCCGCGGCGCGGGGCCGGTAGGTTGGCCGGGTTCAGCCGAAGTGGTGAATATGCAGCCGCCGGACGCACTGCTGCAACGCGGGATCACCTCGCTGCCCACAATCGGCGACGGACGCCAGTCCGGCACCTCGGACAGCCCCTCGATCCTCAACGCCTCGCCCGAGAGCGCCATCGGCGGCGGGTTGGCCTGGCTGCGCACCGGCGACACGATCCGGATCGACCTGAACGCCGGTCGCTGCGATGCGCTCGTACCCGAGGCTGAGATTGAACAGCGCAAGCAGGAGCTTACCCCAAGCGTGCCCGAGAATGCCACCCCATGGCAGGAGATCTACCGCGCCACCGTGGGCCAACTCGCCGATGGAGCAGTGCTGGAGGCGGCGCTGAAGTATCGCGGGGTGGCCGCAAAAACGCCGCGCCATAATCATTGAAGCACTGAGCCGCATGAGTGAGTCCCTAACGTGAGCCGTATGGGGTGAGGACCGGTGTGGCGGAAGTCCTTAATTTGAATTGACGCCATGACTTTGCACAAAACGTGCCAGCGAGAGCATAACGCGGCCCGGATTTGGCCCACGCACCAGACGCTGGCAGAAACAATTCACGCTGGAGAATGGCAACCCTGGCACGCATTATGCAATCTCCTATAGCACTACCGTCAGACTGCATCATTTTGATGCCCGGTAGGATGTGCAGACCGGCTCGGCAGGGAAACCTGCCCGAAGGCCAATTTGCACACATTGACCGAACGGTGTAATACACCAAAGGAGGTTCGCATGACCAAGACAGTTGTAGGCTTGTTCGATAACTACGCGGAAGCCCAGAATGTTGTCCAGGATTTGATCGACAATGGGTTTACCCGCGATGAGATCAGTGTGTTCGCCAACGAGTCCGCCAAGGGTGTGTACGACACTCGCCAGGTCGGCGATAACAAAGGCGATGACAACAAAGCTGGTGAAGGCGCCGGCGCCGGTGCTGTCGGCGGGACGGTACTCGGCGGTGCACTCGGCTTGCTTGTGGGCGCCGGTCTGCTGGCAATCCCGGGCATCGGGCCGGTGCTGGCCGTCGGGCCGTTGGCCGCAGCGATCGGTTCCACAGCAGCGGGCGGCCTGGTAGGCGCCGGAATTGGTGCCGCCGCCGGTGGTCTGCTTGGCGGGCTTGTTGGGGCGGGCATTCCTGAGGAGGACGCCGAACATTACACCGAAGGCGTGCGGCGTGGCGGAACGCTGGTGACACTCCAGACCACAGATCATGCGGCCGATAGTGCCCACAACATTATGCAGCGCCACGGCGCGGTTGATATTCAGGAGCGCGGCGCGGAATGGCGGCGTGACGGCTGGACCGGCTACGATTCCACAGCCGAGCCGTACAACTCTGACAGCGCCGGCAACCGTGGTCATGGTGACCAGCCCATGAAGGATCACGATCGCAACATTCGCTAGTCCAACTCGGCGGAAGTTCGCCAGGAGTTGTACGCGGGTTTAAGCCAGCCACAGTGCGGCGTCCGCCTACGGCGGACGTACGCTTTAGTGTACTAATCGATCGGACGGCACACATAGGCCCGTCGTGCACACAATGGCGTGGGTACGACGAGCCTAGATCATGCAGTGAATACAAAAAACCGGGGTCGGTAGTCTAACTACCGACCCCGATCTGTGTGTTTTACCTATTCGGCAATCGGCTTGGCCGGGCCAAGATCATCTTTCGCCGGCCCGTTGAGCAAGCGGCCAAACGCATCATAGCGCGAACCGTGGCACGGGCAATCCCAACTCTTCTCTACATCGTTCCAGCCCACAATACAACCGGTATGGGTACACACCGCCGAACAGTAGTGGAGCGTTCCCTGCGCGTCACGATAGACCGCCGTTTTCGCCGGCCCCATGCCGATCACGCCGCCACTGTCGTCAGGAATCTCGTTAACGCTGTCTACATCACCACCGCTAAACCACTCTTTGGCCTGGGCGATCGTTGAGACAGTTTCGCTGAGCACTTCACCGGCAGCGCCCAAGGGCAGCCGAGCGGGATCGTACAACGCGGCCCACGGATGCGGACGGCCCATGATCAGGTCGGCCAGAATGATCCCGCCCAGCGTGCCGTGGGTCATGCCCATGCCGGTATCGCCGGTGATCACAAAGACATGCTCATCAACCAGGTCGGGGCCGATTAACGCCAACCCATCAAGCGAGTTCAACACCTGCCCCGACCAGCGATACATAACTTCTTCAGCCATCGGAAAGTATTCGCGCGTCCATTGCTCCAAGGCAGCAAATGGTGCTGCCAGTTCCTCCGGTTGCCCGGTGCGATGATCCTCACCACCGACGATCAGCACGGCGTGATCATCTTCAACGTGCAGGCGCACATAGTGGTAGGGATCGGCTGTATCGAAGGCAAGCAGCGGCGCGATACTACCGCGCGGGATGCGGACGCCGATCACATAGGTGCGATGCGCGAATACGCGGCTGCTATAACCGAGAAAGTCATTGATCGGCGCATTGGTTGCTAGAACAGACACATCGGCAGTGATCTGCAAGCCATCGGCAGTTTCCAGGCGGGTCGGCGTGCCGCCATGCACCTGATTGATCCGGGTATTACAGTAGATCTGGCCACCCATGCGCTCGATTGCCTGGCAGAGGCCATTCAGGTAACGCAAGATGTGAAACTGCCCCTGGTTCGGGAAGTGCAGCGCCGGCCCAAATGCTGTATTGCCCAACGGCATCGCATCAACGAGCCGCACATCGGTCAGGCCGGCCTCGTATGCAGCTTCGTATTCAGTTTTGAGCGTGCTGATGTCGTCGTCGGCGGCCAGAAATAGGTAGCCATCGATGCGCATGAAATCGCATTCGATCTTCTCGGTAGCGATAATCTGCTCAATCGCATCGATTGCGGCGCGATGACTGGCGGCAGCGGCCTGTGCGCCGGCATCGCCCCGCAGACGCCGCGTTTCGGCGTAGCCTTTATCCAAAATACAGGTTAGTTGCGCCGTCGTGCGACCGGTTTCGCCCCCGCCCACCGGGCCGTCATCGACGACCACAACGGCAATCCCGGCTTTGGCGAGGTAGTAGGCCGTTGTTAGGCCGGAGATCCCGGCTCCGACGATCGCCACACTGGTTTGGACACTCGCCGTGAGCGGCGGATAACTCGGTACGGTCGCCGTCACTTGCCATAACGACTGACGCTCTTGTGATCGCTGATCCATTTATTTGCCCCTTTACTGGTAAACGCTTACCCCGAGGAATGCTATGGGCAGATCAATTGTTGGTGCGGAATTGCCCATGCCGGGTCTATATGCAAAACGGCAAAGCAAGAAACGTACCATCCCCGCTGCTCAGATCTGATCGGTGCATAAACTCAGAACTGCAAAACTCGCGCTATTTTATGTCCAGGTTGGCATATTTCTTGTAGAGCCATCACATAATAACTATTTGTTTATATGCTTCGGACAAGGAGCAGAGCTTATGCAATCTACTTCAATAAGCAAGCGCTCCGTGCACCATGCGGCCCGGGTACGTGAGCTCTTTCAGCGTAGTAATGGCGCAGCACAAAGCAATGCGCTTTTCGCGCAGGCCCTCGATGAAATGGCTATGCTGCTTGAAGCGTTGCAAGCCACCGAGGACGAACTTGCGCTGGCCCAGGAGCGCCAACTTGATGGTTATGCCTTACTCCAGGCTGAACACCAGACCTACTTTGACTTGTTTACGCACGCGCCGTTCGCCTACCTGACCTCCCGGCTCGACGGCGCGATTCGCCGCGCAAATCAGGCCGCTCAGTGCCTCTTGCACAACCCGCCCAACCTGATCGGGCAGTCGTTGGCACACTTGATTCCCAGCGAGCAGCGCCGCGCCTTCGAACGCCTGCTTCAGCGCCTTAGTGCTGCGCCGGGAGCCGAACAACTAACCACAACCTTGCACCTACCCGACCATGCGCCAATGCCGATTACGCTGGAAGGCCAGACTGCTTGCAGTTCGACCGGCCGGCCACAGGAATTACGCTGGGTGCTTCACGTCCCCGCTTCGCACGCTGCGCAGCCTACCCGGCCGGACGCGCTAACGGATCAGCAAACCCGACAGCGGGTACACTTTCTGGCTGAGGCAAGCCTGCTCCTGCGTGCCCATACTAACTGGACGGCGGCATGCCTCCAGCTAGCGCATCTGGCAACATCTGCATTCGCGGCATGTGTGGTGCTTCATCGGGTGACGGCGGGTGAAACCGAGCGCATCATCGGCGTGAATGCAGCCGCGCCGGGTGAAGGTGAGACGCGGATCGTGCGCCAACTCCACGAGAGCGTGGCTGGAGCGCCGGAACGATTGCCGAACTATTTTCATGTGCCGGGGAGTAGCCTGAACGTAGCCGACCTAGCCACCTTGAACATGTTTGGCCTGCCGGAAGAAGTGGTGCGCTGGATCGAGCCGATGCTGCCATTACATGGTTATGCCACCGGGATCACCCACAGCGCGAAACAACAATGGGGGATCATGTGCCTGCAATCTGCGGCACAACCGGGCTACACCGTTGATCAACAGGCAATGCTGGATGAACTTGTCCAGCAGGCAGATCACCTAACAGGGTAGGGATCTGCCGCAAACAAACGCAGTTATAGCTCGACTGCCAGGGGCAATGACACGCTGAAGGCACTCCCCGCGCCCGGCGTACTCGTGACGGTAACCGCACCGCCATGCTGCTGCACAATTTCGCGCACAATATACAAGCCGATGCCAATGCCGTCGGGGCGCACCCGCTCAGCCTCGGGCGCTCGGAAGAAGTGCTTGAAGAGATGGGGTATAGCCTCCGGCGCAATCCCGATGCCTTCATCACGCACCACAAGCTGCACCATATCGTCGTTAGCGGTTATTTGCAGCGTGATCAGGCCACCATTGGGGCTGTATTTCACCGCATTGTTCAGCAAGTTATGTAAAACCTGCTCCAGGCGCGAACGATCGGCGAGCATAATCAGCGGCTGCTCGGGAACATCGATCTGTAGATCGTGCGCACTAAATGTCGGACGTAATTCATCGACGACATAGTGCAGCAACTCCACCAGATCGAAGGGCGCACGCGTAATCTCCAACTGTCCCGACTCCAGCCGGGCGCCGTCGAGCAGATCGTTGAGCAGATCGTTAAAGCGTTTGGTCTGCCCAATGATAGTATCGATCGAGCGTTCATTCGTCGCGGTGAAAGCATCAGTCTTACTGAGCCGCCGGCGCAGCAGTTGCGCCTGCCCCAGGAGCGCGGTAAGCGGTGTTTTCAGTTCGTGCGCCGCCACCGACAAGAAGGTGTCGCGTAAGCGTACGGCTTCTTCAGCCTGGGTACGTGCCCGATGCTCGGCCTCGTGCGCAGCGCGCTCACGTTCAAGCAACCGCTTTTGGATCGTCTCGATCCGTTTGCGTTCGGTGATATCCTGAACAATAATTCCGATCCCGAGCCAGGTTCCGCCGGTCGTGCGGATCGGGTAATAATCAAGCAGGGCGTGCTTATCGCTGGCGTGTTGCGGCCCGCCCACTTCGAGGCCCATAATCGGTTCCCCGGTTTCCAACACATGGCGCGCGTACTCTTCCCACACCGGAGCCTGGGCCGGGAAAAGCTCGCTGGGGCGCTTCCCCAGATGGCTGGCAATCGGCAGGCCATGCATCTGAGCCAGCATCGGGTTGATGCGCCGATACCGAAACTCTGTATCGAGCAGCGCAATACCGTGTGGCGCAGCGTCGATGACGGTATCGAGCAACGCCAGCGCTTCGTCGGCTGAAGCCAGCAAGACGCGTTCAGCCGCCATCAGGCGCGCCCGTTCCAGGGCCTGCGTGGCAACATGGGTAATCGTCATCAGGAAGGTGCGCTCGTCCGGATCAAAGTAACGGCGCTGATCAAAACAGATGCCGAGCACGCCAAGTACATTCTGCGCGAGCATGAGCGGTAGCGCGGTACAGGCGGCTATATTGCGACCGGCAGGCTCACGCAGCAGTTGCGGATAGCGCTCAGCAATGGCTTCCTGATCGGGTAACCAGACCTGCTCCCTGCGTCGAAAGGCGTCGGAAAGCGGATGCATCCGCGTCAGGGTCCGTTCGCCCCAGTAGGCCTGGTGAGGTTCGCTCAAACCTTGAACGGCTAATGGAGTGAGGCTTTTGCCGGTAGGGTCGATCTGCATCAGCACACCGAACGACCCATTAACAGCGTTCAGACAATGCTCAAGTACGACAGTCGCTACGGCCTGCGGGGTCAGCGCCCGCGAGAGCGCCGCTGTCAGGTGAAAGAGCTGTTCGGTGCGCTGCACAGCATGCGCATCGGGTTGCTCAATCGGTTCATGGGGATTAGGATTGTGTGGCATCGTCAGTCCCAAATGCACTTCGCCAGTGTTATTCTGCTTGCTTTGCAGGATTGCGATAATGCTTGGGAGCATAACAAGAACTATGCCAGGGTGGGTCGAAGGGCGACCACGAGGGTCGCCCGTACAGGGGGCGGGGGCGGCGTTGTCAGTTCGCCGTTAGCGCAGCCAATTCGTCGTCAAGGATCTCGCGCCAGACGGCAGCGGAATGCGCGCCGGCCAGCAATTTGGCGTTGATGAAGAAGGCGGGCGTACCATAGATCCGCAGCGCCTGCGCCTCGGCAAAATTGCGGTCGATATTGGGTGTCTGGCTGCCGGCGGCAATACACGCCTCAAGTTCGCCGACATTGAGCGCCACTTCGACGGCGGCGGCTTGCACCTGCGCCTGGGCGCCCGCCGCGCTGCCATACCAGGCCCGCGGCTCGGTAAAGAGTGCATCGTGCATGGCCCAATATTGCCCTTGCACACCGGCGCATTCGGCGGCCTGCGCGGCCAGCGCACCATGCTGGCTGGTCACCGGCAGGTCTTTATACACATAGTAGATCTTGCCGGTATCAATATACTCGGCTTTGACCGCGCCAAAGGTAAGTAAGTGAAAGCGGCCACAGAACTCGCAGCCAAAATCGGCAAACTCCACCACGGTGATCGGAGCGTTGGGGTCGCCGAGGGTCGCATATGGTTCGGCCGACAGGTTCAACTGCGCCATGCTTGCCGTCACCGGGCCGTCGGCGGTTAGCACAATCCTGGGCATCACCGTGGCCTGCGGCGTTGTAGTCGGCACAACGGTTTGGGCCGTCGGTAAGGCGATTGCGACGGCGGCAGGTTGAGGGCTCGTCGTCTGGACGGGCGTCACACTGGGGAGGGGGGCAAGCGGCGCTTCAAGGGAACGGACGGCGGCCGGCGCGCCCGTACAGGCGCTCAGCACAAAACACAGACCAAGGCCAACAAATATCCTGCGGAGATAGCTCATCAGTTCCTCGTGATCTTTTCCTTACCTACACGCGTGCAAATATCAGCTACACGCTCGACCAACCCGGCAACACAGCGGCGCTGGCAGCAAAACTTACGCCAGGCGATGGGTAACAATTGTGCTGCTGAAGCTCTGCTCACCAAGCGCGACAAAGATCTGGCCCTCAGTAACCGAGATACTGAGCGTGCTGCGTCGGTCGAGTTTTTCGGCGAGCGCGGCAATAAAGCGCCGATCCAGCGCGTAGATTGGGATTGCCTCGGCGCGATAGATCTTCTTTCCGCCGAGCTGAGCCACCAGTTGTACAGCGTCACGGTGGGTGTACACTACCGCCCGGTCGCTCTGCTTGCTGCCGCGATGCAACCGCTCGGCGTCGGGCAAACCCACCTCGATCCAGGCAAGCACCTGGCCGGTTGGATCGCGCACCAAGATCGCCGGCTCGTTACCGGCGGCGATGCCCTGCGTAAAAGCGATGCCGGGCGTATATTCCAGACAATAGGCGATCACCCGTGTCGCCAGGAAGTCGGCGCTTTCCGAGGGATGCCGCGCCACGCGGATGTCGAGGGTTTCATAGACGCCCCGATCCATATCGGCGAGGTCGATTTGAAGATTGTAGACCGTTGCGCCCTGAGCCATGTGGCGTTGTGCTCCTCTATAGACGACCGACTGTGTACGATGGATGGCGGTGTTGATCGGCGGCGGCGGTAACTCGGGCGCACAGATTTTGGCCGAAGTAAGCGCGGTGGCCGAAACGATCTGGGTCACGCTCGATGAGCCGCGCTTCCTGCCCGACGATGTCGATGGCCGGGTGCTCTTTCAGCGCGCCACCGAGCGCTTCTACGCTCGGCAGGCCGGCCGCGTCCTTGCAGAACCGGCCGGTGGCCTCGGTGATCTTGTCGCCGTGCCGTCGGTGCGGGCGGCGCGAGCGCGGAGAGTCTTTGCCGGCGTACGGCCTTTTGTGCGCTTCACCGAGGACGGTGTAGTTTGGCCGGAAGGCAACGTAACCCGTATCGATGCGGTGATCTGGTGTGCCGGCTTTCGCCCGGCGCTTGATCACCTTGTGCCACTCGGCATCAGCGCACCCAACGGCACGATTGCCGTCCACGGAACCCGCGCTGTTGCCGAGCCGCGCCTCTGGTTGCTCGGATATGGCGAGTGGACCGGCGACGCCGCAGCGACGATCCTTGGCGTTGGGCGCTATGCCCGCGCAACGGTTCAGGAAATTGCGGCCGAAGCGTGATCGGGCGCGCAGTAGGGCATGCAGTAGGGCATAATGATCCCATAGCATAACTGGGCCAGGGCGCATGCGCCGTTATGCGGCCCCATGGTATTGTTCATCGCTGACATGCTCCATCCATTCCGCAGCCTTACCATCGAGCCGCTCCTGAATGGCGATATGGGTCATGGCCGTGGTCGCCGTGGCGCCGTGCCAATGCTTCTCACCCGGCGCAAACCAGATCACGTCACCCGGCCGGATCTCCTCGATCGGGCCGCCCCAGCACTGAACCCGCCCGCAGCCGGCGGTTACGATCAGGGTCTGACCGAGCGGATGGCTATGCCAGGCGGTGCGAGCGCCGGGCTCAAACGTGACACTGGCACCGGCTGCACGGGCCGGATCGGGGGCCTGAAACAAGGGATCAAGGCGTACCGTGCCGGTGAAGTATTCAGCCTGCCCTTTGCCGGACGGCTGCGAACCATTACGTTTGAGGTCCATGATGCGCTCCATTTCTCAATCAGCTTAGCGATCGATTAGCTGCTGCGTGCTTTCGGCGTAGCGGTTCCCGTGCATGGTAATCTGGGCGGTGGCGATTTCACGCCGATTGCCGAGCGTTAAGTTTGCTGTTGGTGAATGGCCCATAGTATAACTCCTTCGCGCGTAATGGCCATCATTGGGGTGCGCTGAACATTGGACTGCTTGATTAGGTTGGCGTATGATGTCGTGCAGGGCGTAGGCTGGGGAGGGCAGAGGGCGTGCAGAGTCGGCTCACGCCCGCGCACTACGCTACCATCGTAATGCCGCCGCTATAAGGGCAGGACTGATGTAACGTCCCTGAGCCGCGCCATCCTCACCTCCCAACCCGCGCTCCGTCAGGCGGAGCGGGGGAGCCGGACGGCACTATGATGCCCTATCTCTCCTCTCCCGCTCAGGGAGATGGGTAGCTTGCAGGTGTAGGGTTTTTACAGGATCGCGTCCCAATGCGCTATTCCCCGCATCCCCCCAGCCCCCTGCTCCCTCACGTGGAGCAGGGGGAGCCGCCGCAGATTCGGCGTCCTGATGCTGTCGGAAACCCCTCTCCCGCTCAGGGAGCGGGGTTGGGGGTGCGGGTGTTCGACAGCCATTCACCCGACGTTGCAACCGTCCTGGATCTAAAAGGAGCCTCATGGTTCGTTATGGACAACTGATTCACGTGAAGCCCGACCAAATCGACGCCTACGAAGAGATCCATCGCGCAGTCTGGCCTGCTGTGCTGGCGACAATTCATGCCTGCAACATGCGCAACTACTCGATCTTTCGCCACGACACCCTGCTGTTCGCCTACTTCGAGTATATCGGCACCGATTTCGCCGCTGATATGGCGCGTATGGCCGCCGATCCGGCGACCCAGGAATGGTGGAAGCACACCGAGCCAATGCAAGAACCGCTCGCCGAACGCGCACCCGGCGATTGGTGGATGCGCATTCCGGAAGTCTTTCACACCGACTAAGCCAAGCAATCGGCTGCGCCACGCTGATCCCATCCGGCCCTTACTCACACCAAACAGCTCGTCCAACTCGGCGGAAGTTCGCCAGGGGTTGGACGCGGGTTTGAGCCAGCCACAGTGCGGCGTCCGCCGTAGGCGGACTTACGCTTTAGCGTACTACAGCATTGCTCAGATCGATTGCGCCTGCGTCCCATGGCGCGAGCGGCGCGCGCCACCCGGGTCAGTGGCCGCAGTGGCTCAATCATGGTGCGCAGTGCTCTAGTTTCAGGAGTTTTCTATGCCTAAGATCACCATGATCGGCGCGGGGAGTACCGTGTTCGCCCGCAACCTGATCGGCGACATTCTAAGCTTCCCCGATCTCGCCGATTCGACCATCTGCCTATTCGATATCGACCCCGCCCGTCTGCGCGACTCCGAGCGCGTGGCGCACACCCTTGCGTCCAGCCTGAACGTGCGGCCCACGATCGAGGCTACAACCGACCGTGCGCGCGCGCTCGACGGCGCCGATTATGCGATCTGTATGATCCAGGTCGGCGGCTACAAGCCGGCTACCGTGGTCGATTTCGCGATCCCCAAGCGCTACGGCTTGCGTCAGACGATCGCCGACACGCTGGGCATCGGCGGGATTATGCGCGGCCTGCGCACCATTCCCGTGCTGCTGGAGATGTGCCGCGAAATGGAGCAACGCTGCCCCAAAGTCACCTTCTTGCAGTACGTCAACCCGATGGCGATCAATTGTTGGGCGATCAGCCGCGCCAGCAGCATTAAAACCGTGGGCCTGTGCCATAGCGTGCAGCACACCATCGGCGAACTTGCCTTCGACCTGGGCCTGCCGGTCGAAGCGATCGACTATCGCTGCGCCGGGATCAACCACATGGCATTTTACCTTCGCCTAGAGCACCAGGGCGCCGATCTCTACCCGCGCTTGCGCGAGTTGATCGACGCCGGGCGCGTGCCGGCCTGGAACCAGGTGCGCTACGAAATGTTCAAGCGGCTCGGTTATTTTGTCACCGAGTCGAGCGAACACTTCAGCGAGTATGTGCCCTGGTTCATCAAGCGCGATCGGCCCGACCTGATCGAACAATTCAACATTCCGCTGGATGAATACCCGCGCCGCTGCGAGCGCCAGATCGCTGATTGGGAAGGCATGCGTCCCGCCCTGGAGAGCGGCGATCCGCAGGCGATGCTGCGCTATGAACAGGCGCAAAAGGAGCAGCGCCTTGCCACTTTGGCCCAGCATGATCCGCATAAAGCGGCCCAACTGCGCCAACAGTGGGAGGCGGCCCATGGCGCGGCGGCCGGGCACTCGGGCGAGTACGGCTCGCTGATCATCCATGCGCTGGAAACCGGCCAACCCCGCGTGATTTATGGTAATGTCGCCAATCATGGCCTGATCGACAACCTGCCCGCCGGGTGCTGCGTCGAGGTGCCGTGCCTGGTCGATAAGAATGGCATCCAGCCGACCCACGTCGGCGCGCTGCCACCGCACCTTGCCGGCCTGATGCAGACAAATATCAATGTGCAGGCGCTCACGGTCGAAGCGGCGCTCACCGGCAAGCGCGAGCATATTTACCACGCGGCCATGCTCGATCCACACACCGCCGCCGAGCTTGATCTCGACCAGATCTGGCAGTTGGTGGACGACCTGATTGAGGCCCATGGCGCTTGGTTGCCGGCCTTTCACTAGAACACTGAGCATCACGATTGAGCCACTGCGGCCACTGAACCGGGTGGCGCGCGCCGCTCGCGCCGCCCATAGGCCAGCTCAACGGATCTGCTTGCAGGTGTAGGGTTTTTACAGGATCGCGTCCCAATGCGCTATTCCCCGCATCC
>JBBRUG010000095.1:0-17688 GCA_038247995.1 Chloroflexales bacterium
AGCAAAAAAAGACTGCGGTTATGGTTGTCGCACCAATTACGGAACTCTGGCCGGCGCCGGCGACGGCAGGTTCCGCATCGAACTGTTTGACATAAAGTTCACCGAAGCGGGCCAGGTAGGGCCAGCGGACTCGGCTAGGCGGATCGCCGGGAACATAGGCGCGGACACCGGCCACATTCGGCGTAACATTGATCTGCAATAGATCGGCCTGCGCCAGACCACTCCGTGCACCATGGGGCAACGGCCAGGGCGGCAGCCGCACCAGCGGCGGATAGATCGTCAACTCGCGGGCGCTGCCCTGGTGCCAGGCGAACTGAAAAATCTCCTGAGCTGTCATTTTCTGGAAGGTCATTGGCAAGCACATCGATTACTACCGGCCTATCTTCATCGGTCGTCACCCGATCAAGGGCGGGTTCAGGTGCGGGCGAGCTTACAACCTGCTGATTCGGGTTAGCAGTCACGACGTTGAAGCTAGGGAACAACGCAATGATGAGCGAGAAGGCGAGCAGCAGGGGCACGAAGCGATACAGCCAACGGAGGATAGCGGATCGTCTGGGCAAAGCGAGTTGATCCCCATCGCGCATGTCATGATCCTTTCAGGGTAGCGAAGCACACGTGCCAGAACGCGGAGAGTGGCGTCAGGCACATGTATGGTGTACCACGGGCATGCGCTGGGCAGTGTCTCTAATTTGTCCTCGAAAGGATCAGGACATATTCGGGATCTGATCGGGACATGTTGGGCAGCCGCCCACGCTGCGCTCGTCAGAGCCATTGGAGCGCACAAAGAAAAGACCCGGCAGCTACGCATAGCTGCCAGGCCTCGGTTGTAGACGATGTATGTCACTTGCACCGGACGGGCGGCGAGCGTCGGCTCCTCATCGGCGGTGTGAGTCTAAGCGGTACGACAGCCGAGGGCGGCCTACCTGCGCATCAGCGGCAGATAGATCGCATTACCCGTAGGTTGGATGCCCACGAAGACGGTGATCGAACCGGCGGTCGGATTGCCCTGCCCATCGCTGACGAAGTAGCTGAAGTTGTCCTGGCCGACAAAGCTCGCGTTTGGTCGGTAGGTTACGGTTTGGCCATTAGTTTCGGCAGTGCCGAATTGAGGCTTGCTTACGGCAGTAATAACCAGGGTGTCGCCGTCTACATCGGTGTCGTTAGCGAGCACGTTGATCGTGATCGCGGCACCCTGTGCAATGGTAGCCCTATCCGCGACAGTTACAGGCGCCCTATTGCCCAGAGCCGACGCGACTGTAGCAAAGACCGTTCGTTGCAGGGTAAATGCCCCGATCACTGTAACCGGTTGATGCGCGGCGCCCCATAGCGTCTCGCGGTATTCGCCGCTGATCCGGCTGCCGTCGTTCGCGATGATCGTCCCGCTCAGCCGAAATTGGCGCTCGATCGGCTGGCCGCCGAGCGTGGCGGCCACACGCTCTGAGACAAGGGTCAGCGTTGTACCGTCGAAGCTGCCATTGACATTCGGGCCGATTTTGAGCGTTTTGTTGCCATTCTTGATCGTATGTGCCGCCGCGAAGACCAGTGTCTTATCGAGGTTGACATATCCGCTGATCGCGCTGTCGTTCTGGCTAAGATTGAGCGCCAGATCGATGATGCCTAGATCAGGCGGTTCGGGCGTGCCTGTGGTAGGAGGCGGTAGAACCAGCGGATCGCTGTAGAGCCCAGCCACGGTAAATTGCAGCTGTACCTCGCCATAGTAATCACCCGCCACTTGCGCCGCCTCGGCCTGTGCAGCGACGGCATCACCCAGTTCGAACCTGGGCGTGATCATCACGCCGAGGCTAATCAGCAACATGCCGACGATTGTAATGTTGACCCATCTGTGCTTCAGCATAGTTTTCATGCCTCGTTCTGTTGCGGCGCAGCGCAACCGCGCCGCAACAGAACGTAAATACTGTACGATGTTCTAAAAATCCACGCGTACACACTGCGACGGCTGCGGCAGGTTGTTCGATGCCCGTGTGCCATACGTTGTGCTGATCTTGAGTTCGATATCGGTCAATTGCTGTAAATCCAAATCCAGCAGAATGCCATCGGGCGAACCGGCGCTAACCACAACCTGCCACTCATTGGCAGCCAGCGGGCGCCCCAGGAAGGCCGGCGTGCTGTAGCCCGGCGTTGTATTGCCATGGTTGCCATTGATATCGCCGTTGAACGCCCCCGCCACAACATCGGTTGGCTGATTGTTCGGGAACTCAAGGCCCAGAAGCGCTGCCGGCGAGATCAGCCGATAGTCAAAGGGACAGCCGGCATAGGAAGTCAACCCAACCTGACCACTCTGACTAACGCGGACCTGACGGTAGCCTAACGTGCCGCCTTGCGCGGTAACGATGTTGAGACCAAGGCCGTTGCTGGTTGGCTTGGGCTGGCCAATGCCAGCCACTTTGTGCAGCCAGTAGAAGTCATAGCCTTGCTGCAGCACCTGGCCGATGAGACCATTGCTCGCGGTTGACGTTGAGAATTGGAAAACCAACTGCGGTTTGCCGTCGGTTCCCGGCTGCGTGTTTTGTGCCACCCACTGTCGGAAACGCCTTGTACGCTCGGCCTGCAGATTGGCGTCGAGGACGCCCTGCCCCTTGAGATAGGCGTCGGAGAGGCCGAGCACATGTTGCGCCACCGAGAGGGTCAGGTCGCGCTGGTTGCTGTCGGCATCTTTGACCGCGCCGGGCAAATTGGCGATTGCGGCATCCAAATTCTGCAAAAAGAGCAGAATGTCGTTGGCGGTGCGCGCTTTGTAGATGTCGGAGATACGAAAGTTGTTGGCGCTCAGACGGGCGGTGTATTCATATTCAGCGCGGCGGGCGGCCAGGTAGGCCAGGCGAGCAGCGTTTTCCAGGGCCTGCGCCAACTCAATCCGCCGCGAATCGCGCACCATACGATAGCTGGGATCATTGGCGGGCAGCGCCGTGGTGTAGGCTCGTTGACGCTTCGACTCGAAGACATCATGGCCCGTCTGCCCGACAATACCGTTGAATTGGGTTAACATGGATTGATACTGTTGCGCGGCGATATCGATTTCAGCCTGCGCCTCGGCCATGTCGTAGAAGAGATTGCGCACCACCGCCTCGGAGTTGGCATCTTCGATCTCCATGTCGTAGGCGGCCCGGCGCATGATCTCCGCCGGACGCAGCGTCGATTCGATCAAGGCACCGGGATTGATGGTCACGACGCCGTCGGTACCCACACTTGCGAATTGGGCGCCGGCGATGATCCCCTCGAACAACGCTGTTGTCTGGCCGGCATTAAAAATGCTGCTTTTCACCTTGATGTTGCGCAGCGCCTCGGTGTTGGCGCGCTGAACGATAGTGTCGCGTTTTTTGATCGCCGCTGCGACCCCCAACCAGGATGTGCGCAAGTCCTGGCGCGCCGAGCGCATATCGCTCACTAGAATCAGCCAGTTGCTACCGTCGGGCCTTGGGAGCTGGCCGTCGGTCGTCCGATTCATGCAGGCATCAAAGTTATTGGCGATAGGATCGCACTCCTGCGTGTGTTTGATCATCGCAGCGATACAGGCGTACCAGGCGGCATCCGGGTTCGGCTCGTTAAGGAAATTTTGCAGATCACAGCCCGTCTCGATCTGGATGTCATTATCGATCTTGCTCGTGATCGACAGCACCGCTTGCGCAAGATCTTGCTGGTTCAGGTCGAAGATCCGTTCGGCGTTTTCCGTCTGCTGCTGAATCTGCAACGCCAGGTCGGCGGCTTCTTTGGCCTGCTCCCACAATCCTCTGTCGCTGCTGCCGAAGGCGGTACGGTAGGGCCGCGACGGTGTGAAGCGGACATCCATGCCAAAGACGTTGCGCCCCTGCCGTAGCTCGCGGGCGTTGGCGCGGGTGTCCAACAGGTTCAGCACCATCTCCGCCACCAGCGCGCCATCGGGAAGCGCTCCCTCGGCGGCACAGCCGCTGCTCGACGCGCCGAGCGCTGTCGTTCCGGCCAGACTGACCATTTTCAGATAGCCCTCCGTCGATGCGGTGCGGTAGACATCCTGGGCTTCAACCTGGGCGTGCGGAATGTCGTTATCGCTCTTGATGTCCAGATAGCTCAGGCGGGTGGCAATATGATGTTGGGCGACCTCTTTGCCCTGGACACTACGGGAGAGCAGCGCCCATTCGGATTGGGTGTAGAAGTCGGAGATGAGGCAACCACTGCCCAGTCTATATCCAAGCGCCTCGCGCATCCCATGTTCGGTCAGGTCGTACTGGTATGCCGCAGCTTCGAGTTTGGCCACTTCTTGGCGCACAAAGGCATCGCCGCCGAGTAACGCGCCGGCGCTAAAATGCAACCCCAGCGCATCAACCATAAATTGCTGGGCAAAGATCATGCGCAAATAGGCTGCCTCGCGCACACTTTGGCGTAGACGGGCCGGGAAATCGCACCAATCGATAATAGGAGCGAGCACCTGACCAGTATTGGTCGGGTCGCGCGGATTAGGATCTTCGGGCTGGGCGCAGAGTTCCGCTTTGTAATCCGGCCCAGGGTTGTTCGGATCGTCGCCGGCATCGGCGCGCATGCGGGCGACAGGGGCATAGACCGCCAGAAACCCATACAGGTCGCGCGCCCGGCGCAGATCGGCATCGGCCAGGTCGATGCGCTGCTGTAGGGTCATGGTCGGAACGGCGGGATCTGGGTCGTCGTAGGGCGCCGAAAAGCCACTGTTGATATCGAACTGGCGCACCAGCTTGTTAAAGTTGTTGTTTGGCTGATAGGGCGAAATATCGGCGCGGAAGTGTATGTTGCGTTCCAGCAAGTCGCGTGCTTGCGTTTCGAGCGCTTTATAGTCAGCATAGAACAGCGGGCCTGCCACGGGCAGGCGGCTGTCGTCTACGGCGGGCAGGCTGTTGCCGGTGGGGCTGCCCACCGCCGTAAGGTTGCCGCTCAGCCCAAAGTTACTCGAACAAAACGCGCTCAGGTTGCCGGCGCCGCAAGCGGCCTGCACAACGTGTACCAGCAAGGGCAACGTCAGCGCCGCGAGCAGCGCCACGAGCAGCGCCCGGCCAAACATTCGACGCAGCTTTTGATCGTGCAATTGTTCGCTCATTATATGACGTACCTTAAGGTGATCAGATGGTTGTATAGCAACCCTAACGGGTTTGTAAAGGCGTTTGTAGGGTTGCTCGCGGCGTAGGCGCGAGCAACCCTACGACCCCTTCACGAATGATTTAGGACTGCTGTAGTTGCGGCGTAGCCGCAACTACAACCATTACATCTAGTCTTCAATGATCAGCACACAGGTCATATTGACTGAGTCGTACGCCCCAAACCAATTGACCAGCCCAAAGCCGAGTTTGGCATCGCTGCCCTGACCATTGACGACTTCACCATCGGTCAGAAAGCAGGCGTTATAGGCGTTCATTACATTCGTGCCGACGTTGTCATTGTCGGTTCCAATGGTGCCAAACCCGCTTGAATTGTCATACACACTCCATTGCTGTCTGCCGTTGATTGCAGTGGCCAGGGCCATGCGGAACGGCCCAATGCCCGCCAACAACCCAGGTGCATTGGCCAGATCCCAGTTGCGCATATAGAGACTCACTCTGCACCCATCTTCATCCTGGCACAACGCGGTGAGGATCACGTTGTCGATCGGAACGGTATTCGGCGCCGAGCCTTTATCCGGCGCTTCCACCACGTAGCGCCGGATTTCCACCGCATAGGTCGAGCGTTGGTTCGGGCCGCTATTGGAATCGCCGACATCATGAATTGCGCCGGCATTCCAGGCGCCGTTCACCACGAGATCGCCGTTCACCGTCACAGGTTTATTGTCGCCGCCGGTCAACGTGAGTCCATCGGCATCACTCGTTACCTTGCCACCGGGTTCAAAGGCGATCTCGCTCGTGTCGTTGGCGCCAAGTGTAACCAGGTTGGGGACGCCACCGCCGGGGCTCAGGTTGTCGGCGATCTGGGCGTTCTGTGCGCGGGTGGCTTGCATTGCATAGGGCACCGGGTGCAAGCGCTGGCGGGGCAGCATCTCGGCGTCGTCGTTTACTTTGATGCCAAGATAGAGCGGGAAGGTGTTAAAGACGTCGGCCGGCAGCGCTTTGGCGTCGCCTACGATCACCGTGAACAAGCCGGAACGCACGTTGACGTTGGTGAAGTCTTCCGTGTAGATGGGGGCGCCACCGGTCACCACGCCGTAAAGGCGGAGGCTCAGATTGACTGTGCCGTTGACCAGATTGCCGTCGGCGTCGCGCAGGCTTCCTTGATAGCTAAAGGTGCTGGGGATTGCCGTAATTGCCGCAACCTCTAGGCCCTGATTGAGCGGGCCGGCCTGAGCCACGCTGGGGGTTGGGCCCGACAGTAGCCATGTGCTGATAAGGATGTTCAGAGCAAGCAAGGCGACAAAGACGACGAATAATTCAAACCGACGAGTGTGCATACATGGATTCCTTTTCTGAATTTGAACGGAATGGCTCATTCAGCGGCGAGGGTGTTGTGGAAACGGTGGCATTTGCTTTTGGTTGATTTTGCTGTGCTATACTTTTCTAGCGATACACCATTAATTCATCATTAGTTTGGACTACTTTGTCTGAATTAACTTTTTCTCTACTTGGTCGCCTGCAGATCGTGCATTGTCGCCTGGGCGCGGTTACGATCAGCAACCGCAAAGCGATCGGACTGCTGGCCTATCTCCTGGTCGAGGCGGAGCACGCGCACAGTCGGGCCTTTCTGCTTGGCTTGCTCTGGCCCGACTTGCCGACTGCTGCTGCGCAAAACAATCTGCGCGTCACCTGGGCGCAGCTCCAGAAAGCGCTGGGAACGCACGCTTCCGACGTGCAACCGCACCTGATCGGCGATCGGCTCACGCTAGGTTTCAACCAACTCAGCGATCACGAGCTCGATGTGGTGCGCTTTCGTGCATTGATCGCGGCGTGCCGCAGCCATCCGCATTCGGATCAAGCCAGGTGCGCCGAATGTGCCGCCCGGCTAACCCAGGCGCTCGAACTGGTGCGTGGCACCTTTTTGGATGAATTCTCGCTCAGCGACTGCGCCCAGTTCGATGAGTGGCTGCTCATGCAACGCGAACACTTCCACCTTCAGGTGATCTCGGCGCTGGAACAGTTGGCCGTATTTCACGAACGCGCCGGCCAGCTCCCTGAAGCCGAGCGCGCCATCCGCCGTCTGCTCACCTACGACCCGCTGCACGAAGCGGCCTATCGTCAACTGATGCGCGTGCTTGCACGCACGGATCAGCGCAGTGCCGCACTCGATGCCTACGAAACCTACCGCCGTATGCTGGCAACCGAGCTTGGCCTCGCGCCGGATGTTGAAACCGTGCTACTTGCCGAGCAGATCCGCGCTCGTGCGCCGGTGGACGCACATGCAACGCAGGCGGCCCTACCGCCGATCCCGACGCGCTTTTTTGGACGCCGGCAAGAAAGTGCGCGCCTGGTTGATCTGCTGTCGCGTCGAACGGTTCGCTTGGTGACACTGGTAGGGCCAGGCGGCGTTGGCAAGACGCGCCTGGCGATGGAGGTTGCCCGCCGCATGGCGGGCGTTTTTGTCCACGACATCTGCCTGGTCGAGTTGGCAGGCGTTGGCAATGGACAATCCGTAGACGACGCAGTTGCGGCAGCGTTGCGTCTTCCGAACAGCGGTCACTCGTCCATCGAGGTGCTGATCGAGTATCTACGCGAGAAAACTATGTTGCTCGTGCTGGATAATTGCGAGCACCTGCTGAAAGCGTGTGCGCACCTTGTCCAGATGCTCTGCCATGAAGCCGCAGGTCTGACCGTGCTTGCGACGAGTCGCATCCCGCTGCGCCTCGCCGAGGAGCATTTGATGCGGTTAGAGCCCTTTGCCACGCCGGCGCTCACCGGCGGGGAACGCCTCACGGTTGCGGCCTCGCTGAGCTTCGAATCGGTGCAACTATTCACCAACCGCGCGGCGCAAGGGCTGTTGCCATTCACGCTAACCGACGCCAATGTACTGGCGGTCGCGCGGATCTGCCGGCAGCTTGACGGGATTCCATTGGCGATCGAAATTGCCGCAGCCCAAGCCCGCGCGCTGCCGATCGAAGCAATTGCCGATCGGCTAGACCAACGCTTCGCCTGGCAGAGTCGGCGGGTGGGCGAAAGTATGTCCCGTCAGCGCACCTTGCAGACGCTGATCGATTGGTCCTATGGACTGTTGAGTGAGCAGGAGCGTGCGGTCTTGCGTCGATTAGCGGTCTTTGTGGGCGGGTGGACTCTGGAAGCCGCCGAGGCGATCAGTACGCCGGGGGCGCCATGCGCTGAGGTTCTCGCCCAGCTCGTCGATCACTCACTAGTCGTCTTTGGGGTTGATGCCGCAGGCCGGCGCTACGGCATGCACGAGATCATCCGCCAGTTTGCGCGGGAGCAGTTGCGTGGCAGCGAGCAGGAAGCGGATGCGCTGGAACGGCATGCCTGCTACTATGCGCAGCTCATCGCCCGAGCGGCTGAGCACAAGATCGGGCAGACGCTGTCCGAACGGCTGCGGATCGTCAAGGACGACCACGATAATCTGCGGCAAGCGTTTGAATGGTTGGTTGCCCATGATCACGATCAGGCGCTTAGATTGGTCGCTCGGTTGGGCACTGCCCTAAAATTCTGGGAACTGGGCGGTTTTTTCCAGGAAGGGCGCCGCTGGCTCCAGCGCGCGTTAGAGGAGACGCAGGGCTTGGTATCGATCCCGCGCGCAGAAGCCCTGCTTGCTGCGGCGAACCTGTCTTCCGCGATCACCGATTTCGACTATGGCTTGCAGTGTGTCCGACAAGCGCAGGATGTGTTTCAGCAGTTGGGTGATCAGCGGGGGGTGATCGACGCCCGCTTGAAGTATTACGATCTCGCTGATCTCGCCGGCGAACAAGAGAACCTGCGCGCGCTGATTGAAGAAGCGCTTGGGATGGCTGAGCAGATAGCGTATCCGGCTGGGATGGCGAAAGCGAAACAGTTACTTGCGGTGCAGATTGGGGTGACGACCGGTGAGTTTGAAGTTGCAGTTCAGTATCACCTTGCGAGCGTAGCGATGTGGCGCGAGGTACAGAATACCTATGAACTCGCAGGCGCACTCAACCAACTCGGCGCAGACTTGGCGGAACTCCACGAATACACGGCAGCACGACAGGCATTCCTCGAATGCCGGGATCTCTATCACGCACTTGGTTATCAGCGCGGCGTCGCCCTCGCTATGCATAACCTGGGATTTATCGCCCAAAATATGAAGGAGTATGCGAACGCCAGGAACTTGCTTTGCGAAGCGCTGCGCATTCGCCACCATTTGGGCCTGCCACGGGGCTACGCCTACTCGTTTGAGTTGCTCGCCGAGGTTAACGAGAGCGAAGAACGCTACGAGCAAGTAGTTCAACTCCGGGCGGCAGCCGACACGTTGCGGGTGCGGATTGGCGCGCCGCTCGACCGAGTGTCACAGCATCAATCCATGGCTGATCTGGCCAGGCTACGCGCTCGGCTTGGGGATGTGGCCTTTGAACTGGAATGGGCGAAAGGCGTACATATGACCACCGAGGAGGCGATCGCGCTCGCGTTGAGTTGAGCGCGTTGGAATGCAGGTGTAGGTGTGTGCGGTGAAAAGTTGCACTGAGTGAAAACCAGAGCTTCAACGTAACGTAGGTTGCGCTGTGAATTTCCTCGACTCATCGCGTCGCAAAGCCTGCTTTTTGTTGCATCCCTCTGGTGCCGACACGATGTGTTGCCCTGGCGACACGGCTCGCGTATACTATGCATACCCTAAACACGGACTTCGTTGTGTGGAGAAGCGAGATGCCGCTAGAGACGAATGCGCCACTGCTGCGGATGATTTGGCCCGATGATGCTTCCGAGATCGATCTTGCGCCGCTTCAGGGGCTCTGGAGTGTCGAACAGTATCTGGCGTTGACCAACCAGACGAATCGGCTCATTGAATACACCGACGGGGTGATCGAGGTGCTGCCGATGCCAACCGATAAGCATCAGGCCATTTCGCTTTTCCTGCTCCTCAGTCTGTTGGCCTTCGTGCGACCGCGCGGAGGTACCGTCTTCTATGCCCCGTTACGGCTTGAGATCCGTCCGGGCAAATTTCGCGAGCCGGATTTGCTTCTCCTTCTGCGCGCAGACGATCCGCGTCGCCAGAATGCGTATTGGTTGGGGGCAGACCTCGTGGTTGAGATCGTCAGTCCGGATAAGTCGAAGCGTGATACCGAGGAAAAGCCATCGGATTACGCTGAGGCCGGCATTCCTGAGTATTGGATCGTTAACCCCCTTCCAGGTACTATTACGGTGCTGACGCTTGACGGTGAATCCTATACCGAGCATGGTGTTTTCCAGCGTGGTCAACAGGCATTCTCGCAACTACTTGACCGCTTCAGTCTAAGCGTGGACGACGTGCTCAATGCCGACTAGGTCAAGGATTCCAGCCGTCAGTGCATTTGCACCCCGGCGGTTGGGTATGCAAGATCGGATTCTGCCGATTGCACCAGTGCACCAGTGCAAGTGAAAAGCACACCCAGTGCAAGTGAACGTCACCGGGCACAACCGGTGTAGATACTAACTTAATACCGCGCCCCTGCCGAGATCCGCATGAGCAGGCCGATGATCAAAAAATTGATCAATATTGAGGATCCGCCGTACGAGACGAAGGGCAGTGTGATGCCGGTGAGCGGGATCAGCCGCACGTTGCCGCCGATAATGATGATCGTCTGCACGGCGATGATTGTGGTCAGGCCGACGGCGAGCAGTTGCTCGAAGCCGCGGAAACGACCGGGGATGTTCAGCGCCAGATGGAAACCGCGGAAGATCAGCAGCACATAGGCCACCAACACGCCTAGTGTCCCGGCTAACCCCATTTCCTCGCCGATGGCGGTGAAAATAAAGTCGGTGTGGATCGCCGGCACAATCGTCGGCACACCCAGCCCAAGCCCAGCGCCGAAGATGTTGCCTGCTGCCAGCGAGTACATCGCCTGCACGATCTGATACCCCGTGCCCTGCGCTGTGGCCCACGGGTCGAGCCAGACTGCCACACGCAGCGAGACAATTGGCAGGAACTGGTAGAGTACATACGCCCCTACCCCGAAGGCGGCCATGCCGGCCACAACGTACCAGAGCCGCCCCGTAGCGGTGTAGAGCATAGCCAGGAAGACGCCGAAGAGTAGCAGTGCCGCCCCCAGATCGCGCTGGAATACGATCGTGCCCATGGCGATGCCCCACATGCCGGCCAGCGGAATCAGGTAGGGCAGCGGCGGCAGGCTGAATGGGCCGAGCCGGTAGCCGCCGGCCACTACTTCGCGGTGCTCGTTCAGGTACGAGGCCATGAAGATCACCAGGATGATCTTTAGTAATTCAGAGGGTTGAAAGAGGAATAATCCGAAGTTGAACCAGACCCGCACGCCGCTGTTGTTCGGATCGACGCCGAAAAAGAACGTCGCCAGGATCAACGCCAACCCCAGGCCAAGCCAGAGGTAACGGTAGTGATCGAGCATATCGATCAGCGACATGCGTAGCCAGCGGATCAACAGACGATCCCAGGGCACAAAGATTATCAGCGCCATAATCGAGACGCCTAACGTGACCCAGAGGCTTTGTTTGGCGGCGATGCCTTCGTAGCAGGGGAAAACGTCGCCGGCGGTGTTGCTGCAAAAAAAAGCCAGGTTGAGGCTTGGTTCCAGGCGGGCCGTGAGCATCAGACTCAGCCCGGCCAGCAGTGCCACCAGCGGCAGCAGCACTTGGTCGGCGTTGGGGCTGCGAAAGCCCAGCCCGATACTGACGCCGATGAAGAGCAGCAACGGCAGCGTTGAAGGCCAGAGGATGCTCAGCACGCCCGGCACGGTAGCGACAAACTCGCGCTGGCGTGTCGCCGCTACCACCAGCAGATAGCCGGCGGCAAAAAACAGCAACACTGTGATCAGGAGTTGAAATTCAACGCCACGAAACTGGCGCATTCGTTGGAGAAAAGGCTGCATACGTTAGTTGTGATTGTGCGGCCTGCGTCCTGCCGCGTGCTGCGTGCGTCCTGGCACTAGACCGGCCATTCGCCGCCGCCCGTCCGTTCGCAGTGGTAGCCGCTGGCGTTCAGGTGGTTGGTGACGGCCTGGGCGTGGGCTTCGTCGCGCACTTCGAGCACGAGTTCGATGCCGGTGCGATCGACGGGCACAAGCCAGGTCGCCCGGCGATGGAAGATGTCGATCACATTTGCGCCTACGGCGGCCACGCAGTTCAGCAGCGGCGCCAGGTTCCCCGGCCGATCTTCAACGCTGGTGCGCAGTAAGAGATAGCGCCCCTGGCGCACGAGCGCTTGCTCCAGCACCCGGGTCAGCAATGTGGCGTCGATGTTGCCGCCGCAGAGGATGGTGGCTACAGTCGAGCCGGGTTTCAACCCCACTTTGCCGCTCAGCAGCGCAGCCACACCGGCGGCCCCAGCGCCCTCGACTACCAGTCGGCTCATCTGGACCACATGGGCAATGCCCATCACAATCTCTTCGTCATCGACGGTGACAACCTCATCGACCAACTGCTGAATGATCGGCAAGGTCAGTTCGCCAGGGCATTTCACGGCGATGCCGTCGGCAATAGTAGAAGCGCGCGCGACGGCGATCGGTCGGCCGGCGGCAAGCGAGGCTGGTACCGCCGCGCAGCCGGCGGCTTGCACGCCGACGATCCGTACGTCGGGGAGCAGGGCCTTGAGCGCAATGGCGATACCGCCAATCAGCCCGCCGCCGCCAATCGGCACCACCAGCAGGTCGAGGCGCGGCAATGCTTCGGCCAGTTCCAGCCCGATCGTGCCCTGGCCGGCGATCACGCGCGGATGATCAAAGGCATGAATATAGGTCATGCCGTGGCGTTCCTGGAGTTCGCGCGCGTGAGCTACGGCGTCGTCGAAACTGGCCCCGTACAGAACCACCTCGGCGCCGAATGAGCGCGTCGCCATTACTTTGGTCAGCGGAGCGCGCTCGGGCATCACAATTGTGGCTTTTGCGCCGCAGAGTTGGGCCGCCATTGCGACGCCCTGGGCGTGGTTACCTGCCGAGGGCGCAATCAGGCCGCGCCCGCGCTCGGCAGCGCTCAGATGCGCGATCGTGTTGTATGCACCGCGGATCTTGAACGAGCCGCTGTGCTGGGTATTCTCCGCTTTATAAAAAATATTTGCGCCCAGTTCGGTGCTCAGCCGCCGCGCCGGCAGCAGCGGTGTCGCCACGATTACGTCGCGGATGGTGTTGCGCGCAGCCTGGATGTCGGCGATCGAGACAGGCAAATCCACGGCAACCTCCCTAATCGTCGTTGCCGGAGAGCGCATCTTGATGATCCGCCGATTTTGCCGCCAGCACGCGCAGGCGCATGGCTGTTTCAAGGTCGCCCGCTTCGTCCGCCGCACTCACCAGCACGGTCAGGGCAAGTTGAATGCGCCGGAGTTGTTCCTTCTCGCCCGCCAGGTAGCGCGCAGCAATTTCGTGTTCGCAGTAGGTGATGATCCGTTCTACCGTCAGCATACAACGCTCCTTACTTAGCGACTGCGGCGTCTCGTTGCGCCACACGTTGCTCATTGTACCATTTGCGCTCTGCGCTGCATGCACGCCAGCAGTTACGCTTATTTGACAATTGGTTCGGTGTGGTCTAGAATGGTATATACCACTATATGATAGCTATTCAGTTCGCAGTCTGAGAGTCTGACAGTCTGAGAGTCTGACAGTCTGACAGTCTGACAGTCTGACAGTTCGCAGTTCGGCAAATCCGGGACGAGATTCCTGGTTCCGTGGTTCCGTGGTTCCGTGGTTCCGTGGTTCCGTGGCTCAGCGGCTCCGTGGCTCAGCGGCTCCGTGGCTCCGTGGCTCCGTGCCTTCACTTGCTCCGTGGCTCCGTGGCTCCGTGGTTCTACATTCCTGGAAGTGCCGTGACCGTCATCGACAAAGGCAGTTCGACGCCGCTTTATTTGCAGCTCAAGCGCTTGATTGAGCAGCAAGTTGCGAGTGGTATGCTTGCGCCGCACACCCGCATTTCTTCCGAGCGCGAGTTAAGCGAGCAGTACGAGATTAGCCGGATGACGGCGCGGCGGGCGTTGTTGGAACTCACGCGCGAAGGGCGGATTTATACCGCTGTGGGCAAGGGCACATTTGTTGCCGAGCCGAAGATCAGCCAGAATCTGCAATCGCTTACGAGCTTCAGCGAAGATATGCGTGCGCGCGGGTTGCGCCCATCGGCCCGCTTGCTCCGCCGCGAGTTAACCCGCGCCGATGAGGAAGTTGCGGCAAGTCTGCGGGTGCTGCCGGGCACGGCGGTGATCTTGATTGAGCGGTTGCGCCTGGCCGATAGCGAGCCGATGGCGCTTGAACGGGCCCACTTTCATTTTAGTGGGGTCGAGGAGTTGCTCCACCTCGACCTGAGCGGCTCGATCTACGAGTTGTTGCGCGAGCGCTTCGGCCTGATGCCAATCGAGGCGATTCAGGAGTTTGAGGCCCGGCTTACAGTTGAGAGTGAGCAGCAACTGTTAAAAACGGCGCCGGGCACACCGGTGCTCACCCTGAGCCGCACCACGTACGACAGCAGCCGGCGGCCTTTCGAGTTCGTCCAATCGATGTATCGTAGCGATCGGTACCGCTTTGTGGCCCGGTTGCTGCGCGAAGAGCGGTTATGAGCGAAGCGATGCGCACGACCCGTACGCTGGCCGGACAACATATCTGCCTGAGTATTCCTGGCCCCACGCCGACGCCGGCCCTGCGGGCTGCGCTCGCTGCGGCGCGCCCTTCGGGTGTGATTTTGTTTGCGCGCAATATTGTTGCGCCGGATCAGTTGACGGTGCTCTGCGCCACGCTCCAAGGCTGGGCAGCCGAAGAAGGTCTGCCGCCGCTACTGATCGGGATCGATCAGGAGGGCGGCACGGTGAGCCGCTTGCCGGCGCCGTTCATCACGCCGCCTAGTCAGGCTGCGCAGGGCCGGGCCGGTGTGCTGGCTGCTCATGCCTGCGCGCTGCTCAGCGGGCGTCAGTTGCGCGCCTGTGGGGTCAATCTGAATTTTGCGCCGTCGCTTGATGTCCACAGCAACCCGGCCAATCCGGTGATCGGCATCCGCAGCTTCGGCAGCGATCCGGGGTTGGTCGCCGAGTGTGGCTTGGCGGCCCTGGCCGGTTATCGTGCCGCCAATGTGATTGCTACAGTGAAGCACTTTCCCGGCCACGGTGATACAAACAGCGACTCGCATCTTGGTTTGCCGGTGCTCGCGCACGATCTGGCCCGGATCGAAGCGGTGGAACTGGCGCCATTCCGTGCTGCCCTCGCCGTCGCTCCGGCACTCATGACCGCGCATGTGGTGTTTCAGGCGCTCGACGACGCGCCGGCAACACTCTCGCCAAGGGTGCTCACCGGCCTGCTGCGCGAAACGCTTGGCTACGCCGGCCTGGTTTTTACCGACGCGCTCGATATGCGCGCCATTGCCGACCGTTATGGCGCTGCCGAGGCCGCCCGCCTCGCCCTGGCCGCCGGCGCCGATATTGTGATGCCGCTGGGCGATCTGGCCGCGCAGGTGGCGGTGGTTGAACGGCTGGCGCTGGCGCTTGAAGCGGGGGAACTTGCGCTGAATGCAAGTCAGGCTACCACACGCCGCCTGAATCATCTGCGTGAAACGTACGCGCTGCACGAACCGGCGCCCGGCCCGGCGGCACTGACGCCTGCGCTCCTGGCCGAGTTCGCCGCAACGGCAATCGATGTGGCGCGGCAGGGCATGCTCGTCGATGATCCTGCCGGCCGAATGCCGCTTGAGCCGGGTACCCGACTTGCGGTGATCGACTGTATGCTGCCGCGCTTCAACAATGCTGAAGAGGCAATCGAGCGCACCGAACTGTTGCGCGCCCTGGTATTGATGCGTTTCCCGCAGGCTACCTACTACGCCGTGAGCCAGGAAGTAACCGCTGCCGAAAGCGCGGCGGCCTGTACGCTGGCTGCCGCTGCCGAAGCCACGCTCCTGATCACGCGCAACGCCTACTTTCTGGAGCATCAGGCCGCGCTTGGGCAGGCGGTCGCCACCACCGGCACGCCATTGATCCACGTCGCTGCGCGCAGCCCAGAAGATCTGGGGCTTGTGCCCGCCCACGTTCGTCTCGCCACATTCGGCGATCCGGCGGTGAGCCTGGCGGCGCTGGTTGACAGTCTGGCAGTTGGACCGTCTGACCGTCTGACAGTCTGGCAGTTGGACCGTCTGACAGTCTGACAGTCTGACAGTCTGACAGTTCCTTAGTTCCTTAGTTCCTTAGTTCCCTAGTTCTTAGTTCCCTAGTTCTTAGTTCCTTAGTTCCTTAGTTCCTTAGTTCCTGGTTCCTTTGTTCCCTGGTTCCTTTGTTCCCTGGTTCCTTTGTTTTCAGTATGAACACTTTCATCCAACCAGGCATCAGCATTTTACTTGAGCAGCCGACAAAGCTGCTCGCCGGACGGCGGATCGCGCTGCTTACCGGCCCCAGCGGTGTGCTGCCCGATCTGCGCAGCAGCGCTGAGGCGCTGGCCGCTGTTGCCGATGTGCGCGCCTTTTTTGCCCCCGAGCACGGTCTGCTCGGCGCCCTGCCCGAAGCCGCCCATGTCGGCGATGCGACCCATCCCTCCGGCGCGCCGATCTACAGCCTCTACGGCGACCACGACGCGCCCACGCCGGCGCAGCTTGCCGATATCGACGTGGTTGTCTGTGATTTCCAGGATATCGGCTGCCGCTTCTACACCTATGCCTGGACGCTGGTGAAGCTGATGGAGGTTGCCGCGCAGGGTGGCGTAGCAGTGGTTGTCTGCGACCGGCCGAACCCGCGCGGCGGCTTGCAGGTTGCCGGGCCTGGGATTGAGGCTGCGCAGCGCTCGCTCGTCGGCCTGCACGATGTGCCGATCTGCCATGGACTCACCCTCGGCGAACTGGCCGCTTTGGCGAATGCCGAGCGTCGGATCGGTTGCGAACTAACGGTTGTACCATGCGTTGGATGGCGGCGTGAACAGCGTTGGGAAGCGACAGGACTGCCCTGGGCCGCGCCCTCGCCGAACATGCCCGACGCTGCAACCACCTTGATCTACCCTGGCACGTGCCTTGCTGAGGGAGTCAATCTCTCGGTTGGGCGGGGCACAGCGCGGCCCTTCGAGTGGATCGGTGCGCCATGGGTGCGCGGCGCGGAACTGGCCGCCTACCTGAATGCGCAAGATCTGCCCGGCGTGCGCTGGCGCGGGATCGCCTTCCAGCCCGCATTGGCGCCGTTCCTGGGCGAAATCTGCCAGGGCGTGCAGCCCTACGTGACGGATGTGGAGCGCTACGAGCCGTTACTTGTCGGTGTTGCCCTGCTGGCCACGCTGCGGGACACCCATCGCGATGCCTTTGCAATCAGCGCTGCCGACGGGATCTACGCCGACGCCGACCAGATGGCGCGCCGCGGGTATGCCACCGCCGACGCCTGGCAATCGGCCCACTTCGACCGCCTGGCCGGCAGCCCGGCCCTGCGAGAAGCGCTCGAAGCCGGCGCCCAGCCCGCCGATATTGTCGCTGAGTGGCGACCGTACGAAGCCGCGTTTCGGGAGCGGCGCGAGCCGTATGTGTTGTATGTATGACACGGCCAGCATGCGACAGCATCAGCCAGGGTGCGACGGCACCATCGTCTATGCCGCAGCATCAACCCGCCGCTACACGCCGCAGCATCAACCCGCCGCTACACGCCGCAGCATCAACCCGCCGCCACACGCCGCAGCATCAACCCGCCGCCACA
>JBBRUG010000096.1:0-17681 GCA_038247995.1 Chloroflexales bacterium
GCAGTCCGCAGTCCGCAGTCCGCAGTCCGCAGTCCGCAGTCCGCAGTCCGCAGTCCGCAGTCCGCAGTCCGCAGTCCGCAGTCCGCAGTCGTCAGTTCGCAGTTCGCAGTCGTCAGTTCGCAGTCTGACAGTCTGACAGTCCTCAGTTCGTAGGCTGTAGACGGCACGCCTCACGCTCTTCGCCCCACGCTCTCACGCCCTTCGCCCTTCGCATCACGCCCCACGTTCCACGCCTACATCTGCCGAAAGAGGCTCCCGCGTTGCGCCCAGGCCCAGGAGTTCTTTGGGTCAAGTTCCACTGCCCGGCTTAAATCGAGATACGCCTCTTCAAACACCTTGAGTGATTGATAGGTTGCCCCGCGCCGACTGAGCGCCCAGGAGTCGTTGGGGTTTAATTCCAACGCCCGATTGAGATCGACCAGCGCCTCATCGTAGCGCTTCAAGAGCCGGTAGGTATCGCCGCGTTCAGCCAGCATCCAGCCCATGTCGGGGTGTAATTCCAGCGCCCGATCAAAATCGGCCAACGCCTCGTGCAGTTGCCCATCGGCGCGATACGCTTGCCCCCGACTGCCGATTGCCCAGGCATAGCTCGGGTTGAGCGCGATCGCCTGCGAAAAATCGGCGATCGCCTCGGCGAACTGGCGCTGTTGGCGGTAGATCTCGCCGCGTTCGGCATATGCCGTCGTGTGCTTCGGCTCCAACTCAAGCACCCGCGTGAAATCGGCCAGCGCCGCTTCCTGTCGCCCGGCGTTGCGATGAAGGTACCCACGCTGCATCAGCACCCAGACATACGCGGGGTCAATTTCCAGCGCACGGTCGAAGTCGGCCAGGGTGCCTTCAGCATTACCAAGTGAGCGCTGCGTTGCGCCACGACTTCCCAGCGCCCAGGCATAATCCGGGCTCAATTCAAGGGCACGGCTGAGATCGTCGAGCGCTTCATCAAAGCGGTCGGCGAGCCGGGCCGCCTCGCCACGCTCGGCATACAACCAAGCGGCATCAGCCTCAAGCTCAATTGCCAGCGTAAAATCGGCGATCGCCTCGGCATAGCGCTCCGCCTGCCGATGGATCATCCCGCGATGTCCAATCGCCCAGACATAGCCGGGATTCATGGCGATCGCTGCACTAAAATCGACCAACGCGGCCGCGAAGTTGCCCAATAGGCGGTGCGTTTCACCCCGCTCAGCCAGCACCCAATCCATTTCCGGATCAAGCTCCAGTGCACGGCTAAAATCGGCCAGGGCGGCTTCGTGGCGCCCAAGCGAGCGCAGCGCCTGGCCCCGGCTACCCACGGCCCACGGATAATCGTTGTCGAACGCCAACGCCTGCGAAAAAGCCTCAACCGCATCGGGCAGGCGCCGCATGAGGCGCAACACCTCACCGCGCTCAGCGTGCAGAACGGCATCTTCCGGCTCGATCGCCAGGGCCTGCTCAAAATCGGCCAGCGCCTCAGCATACCGACCCTGCTCGCGGTAGACCTGGCCGCGTTGATAGCGCGCCCAGATGTAGCCAGGGTTCAATTCGAGTGCCCGCGAGAAATCGGCGATGGCGGCATCACCACGATCACGCATCAAGTCGTCTAGGGACATGGGTGCCTCGCTCGTACAAATACAGAATGCGGAATTGAATATGCAGAATGGCCGCAGCGCATCGGCGGATGATTAAGTTACGTAAAATGCCCAAGTTGGTTGCTGTTTATACCTTTAGCAGTGGGCACATCATAGCAGTGGGCACATCCACTGCACCCCTTGTGGGCGTGCGGCGAGCCGCCCCACGCCAAGCGGACAGTTTAATCGTTATGCTCGCCGCTGTAGATAAAACCTTGCTGCGTTGCGGTGCGCAGCAGCAATTTCAAGTAGAACGGCAGCATCAACTCCATTTCCCACTTCAATTCCATATTCGGCAGCACAACCCGATGATACGCCAGCGCGTGATGCAAGGCCGCCAGCGGCTGGGCCAGTTCAAACGCGCGGATCAACTCCGACTTTGCGCCATACGCCAGCCACGGTTCCAGGTAGGCATCACGGAGCCGATTGCGCACATCGGGCTCTTTCGGAACATAATCTTCGATCTCTTCCAAAAACAGTAACAGACTAAAGAAGGGATGCGCGATTGAACTATCCGACCAGTCGATAAAAGCGATCCGGTCATCGGCGATGAAGATCTGGCCCGGCCAGAGGTCACCGTGTTCAAGTGTAGCAGGCAAACGATACGCAGCAAGCTCCGCAATCGCCTGCGGCAAGCGCGGCGCCAGGGCGCGTAATTGGACGCGCTGTTCGGCATTGAGGCCGGCCGGCTCGCCCGGTAGCGTAGCGGCGCTATCAGCCAGCAGCGGCACAGCGTCGGCAGCGAGATCGGCGAGCCGCCGTTCGGGTACGCCCAGCGTGCGTAACTCGCCATAGCGCGCAGCGAGCGCGATCTGCACTTCGGCAAAACTGCGCAAGGCTGCTTCCCAGGGCGCAAGATCTTCGTGTACATCGGCCAGCGACGTACCGGCAACGGCGTGCATCAACAACCAACCCTGTTCAGGCTCAACAGCAATCGGCCGCGCAAACCGGGTCGGGTCGGTTGCTGCCAACGCCACCGTGAGCGGCGGTTCGTGGCCGAACATCGGCGGCACCGCCTTAAAATAGGCCGGGCCGGCAGCCGTGCGCAGGCGCAGAATAGCCGAGCGCTGCCACGAACGTAGCTGCTCAACCGGAGCAACAATCGGCGTGCCTGCCGCAGCAAGTTGCGCGATGGCCCATCCACGCGCCTGGTCGAGCCAACCCGAGCGATACCAGGGAGCGCGGTTCGTCGTCGCCGGATCGGCGGCCAGCCAGGCAAACCAATCGGCCAGCACGCTAGCGTGCTCACTGCGCGTCAGCGCCAAATCGTCGAGATCGGCGTCACGCACCCAGCGCGCACCCGGCGGCAGCACCCAATCGACGTGCAATGGGCTCACCGCATACACTTTGATCAGCCGGTCATGCTCGCGCTCATAGCGCAAATCAAGGCAGCGCAGCGTTTGCACTGCAGCGCCTAGTGTCGCTTCTAGACCACGATTGACATGATCAACATCCTGCCAGAAGCGCAGCCCATGCTCAACAAAACCCGGCAAACCCAGCCCTGCGCCATCAGGCAGCAGCAAGACCTGTGGCTCGTGCGGGTGCTGCACCACAGCGTAATATTCGGATTGGATTGGCACGGTCATGACACGCTCCGGATCACAGTCTGACAGTTCGCAGTTCGCGAGGCGACCAAAGACCAAAGACCAAAGCCGGAATTCCGTGCCTGTTTTCATCCTTCATCCTTCGTCTCCCGTCCTTCGTCTCCCGTCCTTCATCCTTCATCCTTCATCCTTCATCCTTCGTCTCCCGTCCTACATCCTTCATCCTTCATCTCCCGTCCTTCGTCGGCTATCGCCCCAGCAACCCGCCGTGCCCAAGCGCCACAATATCGCGGCGACGCACATGTTCGCCGGCCAGAATGCGCGGCAGCAGCAAATCAACGATATTGGCATCACGCGAACGTACGCAACCCGGCGCGCCAATGATGGGCAGCGCAGGGCCTGATTCGCTCGGGAGATACGCCAGCAGCAATAAATTACCCGGCTCGACCGGCGCGCCAAAATGCTCGATCCGGCCCCCGGCGCGGCGCACGCCGGCAGGAGTTACGTCGTCCATGTCCATCACCGATGTCTCACCCGCCACAATGATCACCTCGGCGCCGGCCGCGCGCAACTGTTTGATCGCGGTGGCGACAGCACATTCGTCGGGCGCCACGCACTCCGGCCCGATCACAGACCCACCCAGATCGGCTACTCGCCCGGCAATGGCCGGAAATACACCGCGCTCGACGCGACCGCGTGCCGCCGGACTACTCACGAGCACGACGCCGATCGCGCGCAGCACCAGCTCCGGCACGCGCAGCACTCCGTGAGCTTGCACGCCGATCGCCTCAGCCTGCCCCAACACCACTGCCGGAACGGCAAAGGGAATAACCTTAATTGTGGCCAATACCGCACCCGAACGCACAAGCGTATGGGCCGGCAGCGTCGCCACCGTCAACCCATCGTGATCGTTGATCGCCTGCAACGCAGCAACATCAACCTGAAGCGGGCCAGGCGTCGCCGCCAGCACATTCACCCGTCCGGCATGCGCTTTGCCCACACTCACACCGACACCGGCCACCGCAGCGGCCAGGCGCAAGGCAGCCGTATTTTCGTGGACATCGTTAGCGTCGAGCACCGCCACACGCACCGTGGTATAGCCCAGCGTGGCCAACTGAGCGCCATCGGCAGGCTGCAACACCCGGCCCTTGCTGAAGGCTTTGCGGCCCTGGGCATCGGCAATATTGTGGCAAAGGATATGGCCAACCGCCGCATCAAGCGGCAGCGTTTCCAGGCGCATAGGCATCCTCTCAGCAGCGGTGAACGCTGATCATGGTACCATATCAGGTAGCAGGCGGCCGACCCAAAGGACCAGGGGACAAGGGGGAATGCGGACCCAAATCCCTTACCAAACAGGTCTGGCAGGCCTGATTAGTCGCAGACCTATTACATCACTTACTTAGAAAGTTACTCCAATGGCGCAAGGTATCACTCATCCGGCTCCTATTGACCCATCACGTGAGCGCGGTCTCGGATATGCGTTTATGGGCGCGCTTGCGATAACGCTGGTCGCCGCACTGGCCGGCGCGATCTTTCTGGTCTGGTTTTACACAGTGCAACGCGGCCCCACACCGCCCGAACTGCTCCCCGCCGATGTGCAACTATACATCACCCTCACGCCGACGATTAGCGACGTGATTGAGGCCGAAGCGCTTGAAACGGCGCTCCGCGAGCAGATCGGCGTGCGCGATCCAAGCGGCCTCGCCGAGAGCTTGCAAGGTTTGCTCGGTGTGCGTTTCAGCGACGATGTGGTGACCTGGATGCGTAGTGAAGCGGCGGTGGCCGTACGCGGTATTGATCCCGCTACAGACGCAAGCGGCGCAGCACTCTTGCGCGATGGCGAAGTGGCATTTATTCTCGCGTCGCGCAACGATCCGGCGGCAACGCGCTTCCTCGAAAAGCACCTGGCCGCCCGCGAGACGCGGGGCGAACAAGTGGCGCAGATCAACGTCGGCGAGGTAATCATTTACTTCACCGAAAATGCCCCGCCCAGCCCGATCGCTGCCGTAGCGCTGATCGAGCACCATATTGTTTTTGCCAACCGTCCGGAGATACTCGTCGCCATGGCCGAGAATATCGGCGCAACACAGCCCAGCCTGAGCGACGTGCCGGCCTTCGCTTCATTCAACAGCAGCCTGAACCAGCGCATATCCGCAGCCACCTACGGCGACGGCACGGCTGCGGCCGCCGCCGCCCGCGACGCCCTGCGCGATGTGCTGGAGGGGCTGCGGGGCGAACGGTAAACAACGCAACATATATGCTGCTGATGTCGCATGAGCAGAGACGACAGACCACCGACGACGGACGACGGAGCGCATAGCGTCGGTCATCTGTCGTCCAATGCGGCGCGTTCAATTGGAAACGGTATAACCTGTGAACTGCCCAACTGCCCGACTGTCCGACTGTCCGACTGCCTGACTGTCCCCCTGCCTGACTGTCAGACTGCCTGACTGTCAGACTGTCAGACTGCCTGACTGTCCCCCTCCTCAGGTCGCTTTTGCGCTGCGGCAACGATCTGCTGTAGATAGGCCTGCCAGTGTTGCTGGTTGGCGCGGGTGATCCGGCGCACGGCCTCCAGATCACCGGACTCACCGGCTTCGATCGCCGCAGCGAGCGTCTCCTGAAAGGCCCGCGCAAGGTCGGCGACAGCCCGCCGTAGCTCGGCATTCGTGGCCCGCTGACGCTCAAGCTGATCCTGGAGCCATTCATTCAGGCGAATTTGCTCGTCAAGCAATTCACGCAGCCGAACTTCCTGAGCCATAGCTCCTCCTTCATTCACGCAAAAACTAAACGAGCGCCTAACCTGTACAGGTTGAGCGCTCGGTAATGGCGGGGAGAGTGAGATTCGAACTCACGAGGGCTTTTTACACCCTACTCGTTTTCGAGACGAGCACGTTCAACCACTCCGTCATCTCCCCGTCTCGACACGGGATTATACCATAAAGCTGATGTAGACTAGCTGATCCGCCGCCAAGGCCGCCGGATCAGCTAGCTCAGCAAGGCTTACGGTGTTACGGGCACTACCGGCGCGAGAGGCTGGGGATCTTGCGCGGCGGGAGCGGCGGGATCAGCCGGCGCTGCCGGAACGACGCGGGCGTTGCTCCCGGCCATCTGGTCGAGCAGCAAGGTCAGGTTCGTGTTCGGGTCGAGGAACCAGACGTTGCCGTTCTGGAGCATCTGCACCATCAGTTCACGTTGGCGCAACTCATAGAGTTCTGGGTTTTCGCGCCAGTAACGGCCCTCGATGCCCCGCACCTCGCCATCACGGCGGGCGGCTTCAAGCGCGGCCTGGGTGCGCCCAACTTCACGGGTCAGCGCTACCTGCGCCTCTTGCTCGGCCTGGAACAGGTTGTTCGCCTGCTGAGCCTCGATCTGCTCACGCCGCTTCTGCTCGGTCTCAATCTGTACTTCGAGGTTGGCCTTCTCCGAAAGCAACTGCGCGTACTGTTCGCCCACGCGGATGTCGAGCACCTTCACATCGTCGAGCCGAATGTAGAGCTGCTCAGTGGGGTTGCGTCGCCCATCACCGGCGGCAGGCATCGTCAGGAAGCTGCGAATCCGATCCGCAAAAACGCCGCGATCTGAGAGCGCTTGGTCGAGCGTGAATTGCGTGCTCGCACTCTTCAGCGCATCGTTGATATACCCATCAAGGAAGTTGGTCAAGGCCGTGTCGTCCACGCCAATTTCGCCATAAGCCGACCGCAGCGCATCAGGCGAAGTGAGCCGTGCATAATCGACCTGAATATCGATGTCGTAGAGTTGCTTATCGCTGCTGGCTACATTCTGGTTGATCTGGCGCGCCTGGCGGCGTATATTTACAACTTCAACATCTGTAAACGGTGCAAAGGGACGGAAGAAGAGCCCTGGCTCCTGGATATCTTCTACGCGGCCCTGCGTTACGATAATGCCTCGCTCGCCTTCATTGATCTGGGCGTACTTCATGGTCGAAAGACCAAGACCTAAAACCATAAAAACAACAACAACACCGACGATCCAACCAAAGCGTGCATTCATCTTTCCCCCTCCTGCCGGGCGCCCGGCCACATTCCGCTGTCCCATCGCTCACCTCATCCGTGTGAAGTCTACCGCGCTCGCTAGCTCAGTATAACCAGCCGCTGTAACAAGAACAACGTATCTACCGCATAGCTATACGCAAACCCAAATAAAAAGTTCCAGAACACATAAATAGAGCACGCGCATCAGCCCATGCTCCATTACGGCGTTCGTTGTTGTACAGGCGAGAAGCGTATTGCGCTTTCCCACTTTCCCGCTTCGCCACTTTCCCGCTTTACCGCTTCGCCGCTTCCCGCTCCTCAAAACCCAGCGCCTCGGCGACGATATACAGCGGCCGGCCCTTCACCTCATCGTAGATCCGACCTACATACTCGCCGATAATACCGAGCGAGATCAATTGCACGGCGCCGATAAAGAGCACGCTCGCCAACGTACTGGCCTGCCCGAAGAAGGCCGCGTCTTCACCGCCCGGCCCGATCAGGCGCATCACCACCACAATCAGAATGAATCCGAGGCTGAGCGCAGCGACAACAAAGCCCAGATAGGTAGCCAGTTGTAACGGCAAATACGAGAAACTCGTGATCCCATCCAGAGCGAACTTGAGCATCTTACGCAATGGGTATTTCGTCTCGCCGGCCTTACGGGCATGGCGCTTGTAGGCCACGCCGGTTTGCTTGAAGCCAACCCAGACCGACAACCCGCGCATAAAGCGGTGGTGCTCGCGCATCTGGCGCAACGCCTCCACCACCTTGCGATCCATCAGCCGGAAATCGCCGGTATCAACCGGAATATTCACACTGGTAATCTTTACAATCACCCGATAGAAGATCGCTGCGGTCTGCTTTTTGAACCAGGTCTCGCCATCACGTTCAGCTCGCGTGGCGTATACCACTTCGTAGCCCTCACGCCACTTCGCGATCAAATCCGGGATCACTTCAGGCGGATCTTGCAGATCCGAGTCGATTACGATCACCGCCTGGCCCTGCGCAAAATCGGTGCCGGCCGTAATCGCCAATTGGTGGCCGAAGTTCTTCGAGAAGTTCACCACCTTTACCCGCGGATCGCGCTCGTGAAAGGCGCGCATAATCGCCGGTGAGTTATCGCGGCAGCCGTCGTTGATCAACACCAATTCAAACGGCTCGCCGAGCGGCTCAAGCGTGGCGATCACGCGCTCACAGAACTCTTCGATCAGGCGCTCTTCGTTGAAAACCGGCGCCACCACCGAGAAGGTAGGCCGATCAATGGGTTGCCTACGCGCCTCTTCATGCTCCAGTTGGGCCTGGATGAGACTGGCGGATTGCATAAGCTCCTCTATGTTGCGGCTGCCACACAGCCGCACAGCGCGCAAGACACGCCGTAATGAGATCGTTGTAGATCGCCATTCTAGCATACTGCTGCGCAGAGCATACTATAATTTGGCTAACAACCTCGGCGTTGTTATTCATCCATGTCCAAGCGCAGGAGCACACCAATGACCCAGGGTTCAGCCGAAATCGTGATTTGTGGCGCCGGGCTCGCCGGTGCGGCCGCCGCCTACCACCTCAGTGTTGTCCACGGCCGGCGCAATGTCGTTTTGATCGACGAGCGCCCGCCGCTTTCGCTCACCAGCAATAGTTCTACCGAGTGCTACCGTAACTGGTGGCCCGGCCCCGGCGATGCAATGGTGCGCCTGATGAATCGCAGCATCGATATGCTCGAAACAATCGCACGCGAAACGAACAATCGCATCCAGCTCAACCGGCGCGGTTATCTCTTTATTACGAATGATGCAGCCAAGGTGGACGATTTTATTCAGGCAGCAAATGAGTCGGCGGAACTTGGGGCCGGTGCAGCGCGCATTCATCGCGGTAATGCAAACGATCCTGCTTACATCCCCGCACCGGCTGAGGGCTGGGAAAACATGCCCACCGGCGCCGATGTGATCGCCGATCCGCTGCTGATCCAGCGCCATTTTCCCTTCCTCAGTGAAGACACCGTTGCTGTTTTACACGCCCGCCGTTGCGGCTGGCTGAGCGCGCAGGCACTGGGGCATTATTTCCTCGAACAGGCGCAGGCCCATGGCGCACGGCTGATTGCGGCAACAGTAACCGGCGTTGCCGTGAGCGGCGGCAAGGTGCAGGGTGTCCACCTCGCTAATGGCCCGTTCAGCAGGATCGCCACCGAATGTTTTGTGAACGCCGCCGGGCCGGGCTTCAAGGCCGTCAGTGCCATGTTTGGCGTCGAGGTGCCGGTCTTCGCCGAACTCCACGTTCGCACGACGTTCGACGGCGATCCGACCACCATCCCGACCACGGCGCCGCTCGTGATCTCGATGGACGCGATCCCGCTTTATTACAGCCCGGCTGAGCGCGCCGCATTAGAACAGGCCGTAGCCGGCCAGGCGCAACTGCAACCCTTTCCGCCCGGCGTGCATATGCGGCCGGCCGGCACCGCCGACCATCCGCAGGGGTTGGGCCTGTGGACCTTCGACATGACGCCGCGCGAGCCGGTCTTTCCGCCCGCACTCGACATCGAGCATGGTGAGATCACGCTGCGCGGCCTGGCGACGGTGATCCCCAGCCTGCGCGGCCTGCTCGAGCGCGGGCCGCAGATCAAGGTCGATGGCGGCTACTACACCAAAACGGCCGAGAATCGCCCGCTGATCGGCCCAACGGCAATTGAGGGCGCATACCTGATGGGCGCAATTTCAGGCTTTGGGGTAATGGGCGCTTGCGCCTTTGGCGAACTGCTTGCGGCGCACGTCACCGGCACAGTCCTGCCCGAATATGCCGGGGCGTTCTTGCTCAGCCGCTACGACGATCCGGCATACAAGCAACTGCTGGGACGTTGGGGATCTTCCGGACAACTGTAATCGACACGGCGCATCCCTCGATTATGGCTTGGTGAAGGTTACGCTTACGGTGACGCTTGGCTTGCCGTTGCTTGAGCGGCCTTCAGCGAACAACGTGTATGTGCCGGGGGCAAGGGCATCCCATTGCCCCGACGGCATCAAACTGCACAGCCCGTCGCCGCCGAATGTGCAATAGGCGGGGACATTTTCGGTACGCGAGTGGACGGTTGCGCCGCCTGCATCAACAATGGTAAAGATGACCTGGCTGATGCCCTGGCTGTTGTTCGTGCCCACATCCGGGTCGTAGGCGATTGCACCGAAAGCCGTTCCGCTCACATCGGTAATTGTGGCGCCGTTGCTCGGTACGGTGATCTGCACGACTAACGGCTGTGGCGCCGGTTCCGGGGTCGGCGTCGGCTCCAGCGTTGGTAATTCCGTGGGCGTCGGCTCCAGCGTCGGCAATTCCGTCGGCGTTGGCTCCAGCGTCGGTAATTCCGTGGGCGTCGGCTCCAACGTCGGCAGGGCCGTCGGTGTTGCTGTTGCTGTCGGTGGAAGCGTCGGCGGCAATTGGGGCGCAGTCGTCGGCAGTGATACCGGCACTTCGGTAGGCGTTGGCGGCGGCGGTAACACAGCTGTCGGCTGCGGCACGGCGGTTGGTTGCGGCACGGCAGTTGGTTGCGGTGCCGGCGTTGGTTGTGGCACGGCAGTCGGTTGTGGCGGTGCCGGCGTTGGTTGTGGCACGGCAGTCGGTTGTGGCGCAGGCGTCGGTTGCGGCGTGGCCGTCGGTTGTGGCGCAGGCGTCGGTTGTGGCGCAGACGTCGGTTGTGGCGCAGACGTCGGTTGTGGCGCAGGCGTTGGCTCTTCTTCGGGCAGGGGCACAAGCGGCGCCGGATCTCCGGCCTCAGGCTGGGTTTCGGTCGGCGGGACATTGACCGGCAGCTCAGGTGCAGTCGTGGGCGCTACAGGGTTTGCGATCGGCGCGGCGGTGGGCGCTACAGGGTTTGCAATCGGCGCGGCGGGCGTAGCTGGATTAACCGTGTTTTCCGGCGCTGCTTCGACATTGGGAGCGCTCGCCGGATTTTCCGGCGCGGCCGTGGCGCGGGTTGTCGGCGCAGTTGATGTTGATGGTGCGGTTACGGCAGTTGCCGGGCGCGGACTGGCGGTGGTAACCGCTGGCTGCGTGCTCGCTACTGAGCCAACTTCAGTTTCGCCTGCATCCTGGAGCGAATCAGTCGAGCCGGTACCCGGCGTCGGCGTTTTCACCAGCGCGATTGGCCCCTCGCCGCCGGGCAGCGCAGCCTGCGGCAGCGGCGGCAAGTCAAGCGGTACTAGATCACGCGTGCCGGGTTCAGGGGCGGCGCGGCGCAGAATCTCGTCGCGCGCCGCCTCGACGATGACCGCCGGATCGAGTTCGCTCTGGCGGAGGTTGCCGACGGGCCAGGGGCGATAATCTGCATTCAGCGCCGAAAGCACACTCACCGCATAAGCCTGGCGTTGCGGTTCAGCCAGACGCAGGCCCGCCTCGGCTGCTCCACTCACCAGCAAGATCGCGAGCAGCGCGGCGATCAGGAGCGCCACGCGCAACGGGTGTTTGCGTACCGGGCGGAGCAGGCGGCGGAGATGTTGGGTGCGTTGAGTCATTGGGCAATTGATTGGGATTCAGCGCGAGCCATGCGCGCCCTGAATCCCATCCCCTTAGTCTGCCGCCGCAAATGCCGGTTCAGGTTCGGCAATCCGCAACAGAATGGTGAAGAGCGTACCCTGGCCGGTCTCGCTTTGCACGCTGATTGCGCCGCCCTGGCGTTCAACCAGGTCGCGCACCAACACCAGCCCTAAGCCCAGCCCGCGCTGCGCTTCATTGAGGCTGTCAACGCGGCGGCGTAACCGCTTGAACAGGTGCGGCAGTTGTTCCGGTGGAATGCCTGGGCCGAAGTCGCGCACGCCCAGCGCGACGCCGCGCCCATGCCGCCGGGCGAGTAAGCGGATCGGCGCGCCGGCACCATATTTGATCGCATTGTCGACGAGTTGCTGCACGGCAAAGCGCAACATGCGTATATCGGCGTGCACCAACGGCAGATCGGGCTCAATCTCGATCCGCAGCGCAACGTCGGCGGCTGCGGCTGTTTCGCGCAGCGGCTCGATCGCCAGATCGATGATCGTCGTTAACCCAGTCGGCTGAAGATCGAGTTCCAGAGTGCCCATCTCGATCCCGGCCACCAGTACCGCCTTCTCGATCAGAGCGCTCATGGCCTGGCTCTGGCGCAGCGCCGTCGCCGTCAGTTCTTGCTGCAACGGCGTGAGCGATCCGCCGATCCCTTTACCGAGCATGTCGGCGGCGGAGTAGATGGCGGTAAGCGGCGTGCGCAACTCGTGCGAGATCAGCGCGATCAGATCGGTTTTGGCGCGATCAAGCGCCGCCGCCGCGCTAATATCGTGCAGCACGATCACCTCACCGCCGGCTTGCGAGGTCAGGCCGGGAATCGCGGCAAAGCTCGCCGCAAGCGTGCGCCCGGCGCAACTGTACTGCGTTGCGAGATGCGCGCCGGCCCGTTGGAATGCGGCCGCGTCGGTTATGGCCATTAGCGGCAAGTTGTTGAAGTGGTAGTTGCGCTGCTGCCAGTCGTTCACACCAAGCAGCGCTTCGGCCGCCGGGTTCATCAGCACTACATTGCGCCGGTCATCGCAAACCAACACGCCGTCGGCGATGCTCTGCAAAATTGCCGTGCGCCGCTGCACCTCGGTCTGCACCTCGCGATACAACTGCACATTGTTCAATGCCGAAGCAGCCATACCGCCGATCGCGGCCAGCGGCGCCAGCGCACTACTTACAAAGGCGCCGCGTTCGCTGTGCAACAACAGCAGCAGGCCAATCAGCCGGCCCTGGACGCTCAACGCCACATAGGCCACCTCGGCGTAGCCAAGCGGCAATTGCAGCACGCGCAGGCGGCGCGCGTCGGCGGGCGCCACGATCAAATGTTCAGCCCGGCGAGCCAGGGCCAGCACCGCCGCGCTATCGTTCAGCGGGTTCCAGGTGCGGCGCACAATCCGCTCGTCGCGACAGCCCTCAGCATAGAGCCGCCAGCCGTCGCCGGCTTCGAGCACAGCCAGGCTGATCGCGCCCGGCACGATCTGCTCGACGGCCTGGGCAGTCTGCTCCAGGATCGCCGCCGCCTGTGATTGCGCGCTCAAGTTGCGGCTCGTCGCGTAGAGATGCAGCAAACGCGCCGTCATCTGGTTGAATGCGCGCGACAGGACGCCAAGTTCATCGCGCGAGCGCAAACTGCTGCGGCGCTGAAGATCACCCTGGGCGACGGCGCGGGCGGTAAACACCAGTTCGCCGAGCGGGCGCGTGATCTGACGGGCAATCAGCGTGCCCACCGCCACCACAGCCGTCAGCAGCACCAGGCTGAGCGCCACAAGCGGCGTGCGTTGTTGCTCCCAGGTGCTCACAATAAAACTGCGCGGTAAACCCACGGCAAAAAAGCCATCCATCGTGCGCCGGATGCGCAGCGGACTGTACGCCAGTTGATAGTCGCGTCCGCTGAGAGTTGTCACATCCTGGATATGGCCGGGATCGGCTTCGCCGCGCGTAGCGAGCAATTGTTCCAGCGCGTCCAGTGGGATTGCGGGCACCACCACCTCGCCGGCGACGATCTGCGTGGTGGCAACGGCAACTCCACGCCCATCATAGAAGGTGGTGATACTGGCCTGGCTGCGGCTCTGGAGCGTTGTCAGCAGGTCGTTGAGCGGCATGCCGACCAGCGCGCCGCCCACGAGTTCCGCCTCATTGCGAATCGGCGCGATCGTCCAGAGGCGCTCGTCGCGAAAGGCCGAAAACTTATCGCCGAACTCATCGCTGCGCTCTTCGAGAATCTGGCGCACCAGCCACCAATCGGTGAGGTCGGACAGATCAAGGCGGACGGGCGGATCGGCGACGCCGGCGTTGGGGGCACGCTGCCATGCGAGCAACGGACGACCGGCGGGATCAAAAACCACCAGGCTTTGCAAGCCTACGTTGGCCCAGATCGGCCGGAGCAGCCGCTCCAGGCCCGCTGGATCACCATTGGCCAGCGCTTCGGCAACCCCATTGGTGAAGGCGATCGTGCGCAGTTCTTCCAGTTGGCGATCTTCAGTTGCGACGAGGCCGTCGCTCGTTACCTGGCCGGCTTCGATCAGGCGATTATCGAGGCGTTCCTGTAAACTGCCCGCCGTGAAACGCGCCGCCGTGAGGGTCACGACAACGGCAAGCAGACAGGCGAGCAACAGGTAGGGAAGCACAATCTTCGTGCTGATGCGCGCGGCAAAGATGCGAGAGAGTAGACGCATAGCGCGATGAAACTGCCGTTAAAGAGCGGTTGACCCCGGTGTAGCATACCACGGGGCTTGCGCAAGCATCTACGGGCGAATAGTCATCGCTGGGGAGGTTTACGGTCACGGGGCATACTGAGTAGGGACGGACTAGTACCGGTGGGAATGGATTCGGCTGGTGCGCGTTGCAAGCAGCGCGCACCAGCCACTGAGTCTACTCGGCGGCAGGCGCTGCGCTGATCACCGGCAGGTACAACTGATTTTCGGCAGCGATCTCATAGATCGCGACGGTGCCGCTCACTTCGTACGCCACAATCAGCAGCGGTGTACGCGTGGGGCTTGCGGTGGCCGGCACAAAGATCAGGCCCTCAGGGCCGAGATCGCCCGCCTCTTGCCACTCCGGCGGATCGAGTTCATCATCGAGCGACTTGGTGAAGTCGCGGGTGTTGATGTACTGCACAAAGCTCGGCGCCGTCGGCTCGGTAACGTCGTAGACCATCACGCCGCCGACGCGTTCCAGACCGATGAAGGCATAGGTGCGACTGTTGATCTTGCCCGTCACAACGCCTTCCGGCTCAGGGCCTTTGTTGTCGCTGCGCGAGTCCAGGTTGTTGTCGGTATTGCTGGCGTTGAAGAATTCGGGGTACGCCTCGGCAGTGATCTGCTCAAGCGCAGCGCCGCTATCGTAGACGAGTGCGCCGGTTGTGCCGTCCCAGATCGAGAACGAGCGCGCCCCAAAAGCGTACAACTCCTCGTACGTGCCATCGTCATTGGCGTCGCCAAGCGTATTGGTAACGTTCAGGCGCGCAAAGGCTGTGGTATCGGTGAAGATCGTGGTGTCCAGCGTAAGGCTTGAAACACGACTCTCTTCATTGAAGATATCGCCCTCGTCGGGGCCGTCGGGGATATCGTCCATCGGATAAACACGCGCATCACCTTCGTTGGCGGTCACCAGGTAGTTGGTGCCACTATAGACGTACGTTGCAATCGCATCGGGTTGGTACATGCCCAGGATCGGCTGCGGCGCAATATTGATCAGGGCGGTATTGCCCGGCCCATCGCGGTCGCTGGCGTCGAGGGCATTGGCGGGCAAGCTGTGATCTTTGAAACCGAGCGCACCAATGGAGGTCACTTCAGCTGTTGCGATATCAATGATCGCCAGAGCGTTGTTCTCCTGGAGCGTGACGTAGGCTGTACCACTGTTGGGGCTGATCGCGATATACTCCGGCTCAAGATCCTGCGCGACGCTGGCATTCGGGCCAAAAATGCGCACAGCGGCGGGCAGTTCGGCGGCGCGCGGGCCACCGACGTTAAAGTCGGTGAAACCGACCGTCGTCACGGTTGCGTCGGCGATTCCCGGTGTCAGGTCGATGATACTCACCGAACCCTCGGGGTCGATCGTGTAAAGGTCATTCGGCTCGCCCTCATTCGCCACCAGCACCTTCGTACCGTCGGGCGTGAAAGTAAGCATATCGGGCAGGGCGCCCACACTTACCTGGCCAAGTTCTGCGCCGGCAGTGTCGAAGAAAACCACGCTACCAGGATCGGTTTTCAGCAGCGCCTGAACGGCCACGGCCACGATCCCATTCTGAACAGCGACACTCTGGGCATCGGCGCCGTATGTGGGGCTAATTGCAATCGAACTGACCAGCGTCGGCGTGGTTGGTGTGGTAAGGCTGAGAATATCGACGCTCTTCGTCTGCCCATTCACCACAAACAGTTGCTGCGTGGCAGGGTCGTGAGCGACAATTTCGGCGGCGCTGGCACCAAGTTCGCGGGTTGGGGGGGCATAACGACCAACCAGGCTAAGTTGAATTGCCGGTTCGTCCTGGGCGGGGGCGGGGGCGCTGCGCTGGGCAGCGGCGGGCAGAACAGCGAGCAGCAAGCCAACAACAACGAGCACCGTTAACAGACGTGCGCGCATACACAATGCTCCGTGAGCAAGGCACCACATGGTGCACAAGAATCCAAAGACCCGAGTTACCCACGCACTTTACTTTGCGTTAGTTAAGGTTCGATTAATTAACTGTTAAGTGCTGATGGTCAGTTTTGCGGCTTCGTCACAAAACTGACCATCAGCGCACTTTAGATCATCACATCGTCGATCAATTCACGCAGTGCAGCGGCATTCACGTCTTTCTTGTCGAGAAAAGCCACCGCACCGACATCAAGCGCCTGACGATGGAACTCACGGTCGGGGTAGGCGCTGAAGAGCACCAGCCGCGTGGTTGGGGCGAGGGCGTGCATCTCGCGAGCGCAGTCGATCCCGCTCTCGTCGCCGAGCACAACATCAACCAGGGCCAGGCGCGGAGCGCCACGACGCGTTTCGTGCAGGGCAACCTGCGTATTCTCGGCCTCGATAACATCGATCGTGGGGTAGGCGCGTTCAATCAGGCGCCGGAGTTGCGTCCGATAACGCGTATTATCGTCGACAAGCAGCAGGGTCGGGCGCCCGGCCTCACGAGTGGCAACTGCCGCGCCTTTGGCAACGCCCAGGAGCGCCGGATGCTGGCGAATATGGCTCACCGCTTCAAGGCGGCTCTGCACACCCAACTGCCGATAGAGCCGGGTCAGATGGTTCTCAATCGTTTTCACACTGAGGCCGGTACGACGGGCGATCGCCAGATTGTCGAGCCCTTCCTGCAAACAGGCCAACAACTCACGCTGCCGCTCAGTGAGGTTGACGGGTGTCGTATCGTGCAAATGCAATAACTTTTCCACGAGTGGGCTACAGATCCAGCGTTCGCCGGCCAGCACGCGCTGCACGGCCAGGCGCAGATCGGCGAGCGGCTGATCTTTCAAATGATAGCCATTCACACCGACGCCAAGCAAACCCTGCACATAAACATCATCGTCGTAGGCGCTGACGACCAGAATCTTGAGCTGTGGATAACGCGCCCGTACGCGGCCGATATCGCTGATCGGCTCGAAGTCGGGCATCGCCACATCGATCAGCAGACAGTCGGGGGTCAGCGTCTCCAGGGCGCTGAACAACGCGCCGCCATTGCCTACTTCCCCAACGATCTGGACATCAACCAGATCGGCTAGGGCATTGGCGATGCCGGCGCGCACAACGGCGTGATCATCAGCTAAAATCAGACGAGCGTTGGTCATAGGCATAGTCTAGCACAACACAAAAGCGCCGGGTGACGAGAAGCGAGTTTTACTCGTCTCATCACTCGGCGCTTGCATTGGACAGGGTGCGCGGACCTACGTTCCCAGCAGTGAACCGCCAGTAGCATCGGCGCGGCGCTGTTTCACGACCCGGTTCGGGATGGGACGGGGTGGGACCAGCGCGCTCAACACACACCCAGTGGGGAGGGTCCTACCCCTTGCAGGTGTAGGGTTTTTACAGGATCGCGTCCCAATGCGCTATTCCCC
>JBBRUG010000097.1:0-17594 GCA_038247995.1 Chloroflexales bacterium
ATCTCTTTTCACTCACCAGCATTCATCGGGGCAGCCGTCGCAGGATCTGGAGAGCGTTCAACCGTCCGAGATGATCGCCATCCCGCGCCATCTGTACGCGCGTATTCACGGTCGGTTACAGAAGATCTATGCGCGTTGGCCAGGAGAAGATCTTCGGTGGACAATTGCGACGCTGCAACAGCAACCGACCGATCATCGAGACGATAGAAAGGCGTCTCGGTAAACCGTTCGACAATCTTTTGCCGAGCAAGTTGGCGTGAAACGCATGCGGTGTGGTGTACGGGACGAACCCGGTACAGCACACCGCTTTTTTTGAGGCTTTGATGAAGCGACGTTCCCTTCTCGCAACCAACCACATCGTCATCATCAGCCTGCTGGTGCTTGCAGTGCTGATCGCATTTTTTCGGTGGCCCGCAGCGAATCCGCTGCCACAGAGCCGTTGGTACGCTACCCCGTTACCGCCCCAACCTCGACGCTCGGCCAGCCTCCCGCGAGCGCGGCTCCGGCCCTCGCTTCGGGCGAAACCACATTCCTTTCCCCCACAGACCTCCTGGCCGGCTGGCAGGTGGTCGATACGCCTCCTGCGCTGCCCGACGAAGCGGGGCGCTGGATTATTCAAGACGGCCTGCTCGTGCAGGACGGCATCGGCCCTGCGGCGTCTCTGAGTGCTGCGTACACGGCGCTGTTAAGCCCGGACGCCTATCAGGATGTCACGATCACCACGACGTTTGCCGATACGCGCAATGGTGCCTTCGGCCTCATCGCCCGCTCCAGTGATGCGGGCGCATATCGCGTACGTCTCCACGCCGATCCATCCTACGACGGTGAAGCACTGGTACTCGAAAAGGTTGTTGGCGGCATTGGTGTGCCGCTGGTGCTGAACGCCGGCGAGCCGCTGCACCTGCCGCGCACCTGGCACACCCTGAGCCTCAGTGTGGTGGGCGAGACGCTGCGCGTCACCCTCGACGGCGAGCTCGTCGCCCAGGCCGTTGATGCCGCGCCGCTGCCCGCCGGTCAGGTAGGGCTTGTTGCCCGTGCGCTTGGCGGGATCTCCTTCAACCAGGTTGTCATTCAGGAGTAGACCATGCACGCTCGTTTTTCCTTCATCCGCCTGGTTGCCCTGGCTGTGGTGCTGATCACGCCGCCCGCTCCTGGCGCAGCGCAGACGACAGCGCAGACGGCTACGCCGACCTTTGCTGCGCAATTCGGCGTGCCCAACACCACGCCGGTGAAATTCCCGGCGCTGGCCACGTCCGGTTCCACGGTGCAACTCGCAGCCAGTGTGCGGCGATCTGATGCGAACGTGTGGGCGATGCAGGCCAGTGACCCGGCCTTCGGCGCGCCGACGCGCCTGGGGCCGGCCGAGGGGCAACCCGACTATTCCTCGACGACGATTGCTGTTGGGCCGGATGGGACATGGTACGCCGTCTGGATCAACCAGCCTGAGCGCACCATGTATCTGCGCACACTCCCTCCGGGGGTCGTGGTCAAGAGTGTACTGCGCTAGCAAAGACCGGCGTGGAGCGAGTTGTAATGATTTATGACCATGCGAATGCGGGTACAGTGTAAGGCGACCGACTGGCTGACGGCGAGCGTCTTGCGGTTGAGGTTGGCGCACCAGTTCCGCAGCGTGAGGTTCAAGCGTTCAACCAGACTGGTTGCTCCCGAGCCTTTCGGCATCGGACGGTGGCGCTTGGATGGTAACACCAGACGGTAGGGTTCATATTCGTCGGTAGAGCAGATCGCACGTTTGCGATAATCGGCTGGCAACGAGTTCCAGAGCGCCCGACAGGTGTCTGCGGAACGGTCACCAAAGGCGAGGCCGACGATACGGCGGGAATGGCGTTCCAATGCGACCCACACCCAGACCTTTTCTCCCTTACTGGTCACAAATGACCACAGTTCATCGAGTTCCAGCTCGGGTCGCTCATACGCGGGTGTTATCGTCTCACTAATGGGCCGAAACGTTTTTTTTGAGGTAGGCAATGATGGTGGGACGACTCACGCCGGTGACCCGGCTGATCCCGCGTTGGGAGACCCCCTCGTGGTGGAGTTGATCAATCAGCCCATAGAGCGCCGCCCAGTCACGAGCACCCGCTTCGGTTGTCGAATAGACGCCGCAGTCATGGCAATGGTACTTCTGACGTCCGCTCTTCCGAACGCCATTCTTCTTGGTGTTCCAACTGCCGCACTTCTTACACTGAAGCTTGTCCATCACGTCCTCCCAGCATCAATTCGCTTGACACTGGGACCTGCAAGAACCTTGCCACCCGAAGTACACCCTTGGCCACGACCGGTACGGGTATGTTAGTACAAAAGTACGAGTGTGTCAATCTGGTACGTCGCTGGTGGTGATAAGCGACGTCAAGGTGCCAGATTGACACGTTCATGTCGAGCTTTCCTGACCATAGAGTGCCAATATGGTACGTTCTCGACGAAGAGTAATGTCTGACACCTCCAGATGCGCGCCTGCGCTGACGCTGCCGATAATCATCATTATCGGCAGCGTGGCGGTACCAAACCCCACGTTCATTGCCGATAAGGTGTTGATCTCCGTGGGTTGGCGTGCTATAATCGCGCTGCCGATAAGGTGCAACATCGTTTTGCAGGAGGGAATTGTGGATCTGATCACCCGCTACTTGGAGACTCTACGCGAACCCGCCTCCCATCGAGCGGCCCGGGCTGATCTGCGAATCTTTTCTGTGTGGTGGGAAGAACAGCGCGGGCGGGCCTTCGACCCAACCCAACTGCTCGCAAAAGACGTGACCGCCTGGGTGCGCTATCGGCAGGACGTTGAGGAGCGGAAGCCGGCGACAATCAATCGTGGCCTTTCAACGCTGCGCCGTTTTTCTGAATGGCTCATCGACGAGCGGATCATCCACGACAATCCGATGCGTGGCATTCGCGATCTCCCTCTTGAAGATCGCGGCCCGCGGTCTCTGCCTGACGACGCGGTCGATGCCATCCTGCGCGCCGTGCAGAACGAAGCGGACAAAGCGCTTCGCCTGCGTGATGGAGCCCTCCTGGCCCTCCTCGCCTACGCTGGCCTGCGCTCGCAGGAAGCGTGTGATGTCCAACTCCGCGACCTTGATTTCGACGGTGGCAGTGTAATCATTCGGAAGGGCAAGGGGCGTAAAGCACGGCGCGTCCCGCTCCACAGCGACGCTGTAACCCTCCTGCGCCGCTACCTCCGCGAACTGCGCTGCCCTGACGGTCTCCCAGGTATCGGCAGTGATGCCGAGCGAGAGCCGCTGCTCGTGGCACAAGATCGGACGAAGCCAGAGCATCCATTAGAGCCGGGGATAAGCACCCGCCTCGTGCGCCATCAGATTGATCGGCTCTGCCATCGGGCCGCCGGACAGTTGCGGGTAGCGGCAAAGAAGGAGCCGCGCCTCGAACGGGTTGGCCAACTGCTCCAGATGGCCGACCAACTCGAGTCAGCCTCACCCCATACCCTGCGCCATTCGCTTGCCAGACGCATGCTCAAACGTGGCGCCGATCTCAGCGAGGTGCAGCGCATCCTCGGCCACTCGCGCCTGAACACGACTGGCATGTATACGGTGCCCGATGACAACGATCTACGTGATGCGATCGAGCGGGCGGGCATCTCTTAAGAGCCACCACTGATCATCTGATCAGCGCTAGAATCCGATCACGCTCGGCCCGCAGTGCGGGCGGTGCGTTCGCTTCATTCAGGGCGAGATACAGTTCCAGTTCAGCTAGTCGGCGCACCTGCTGTTCCAGGTCGCTGCCGAGCGTGCCACCCTGCCAGCCGGGCCGCAGGGCCACGGCAATGTTGGCGTCGAGTTGGCTGGCGTAGAAGAGGGGCTCTTGCTGCAACGGCAGGCCGCGATAGGTGATCCGTTGCGCATCGGCAGGTACCTGCGCGCGGAGGTACGCGAAGAGTTCAAAGATTCCCATCCCCGCGCCGTCGCCCGGCACCTTCCCGCGCAGCGCGTCGAGCAGGTGCGCGCCGAAGGTGGTGTGCTGCGGGTGGACGCCCGAACGCGCGCCGGACTTCTGCTGCGGCCGCGAAGAGGAGATCACCACCTGCTGCCCGCTGCCGACCACCAGCGGCTCGTAGAAACTCGGCGGCGGCGCGGCCCCACTGAGCACAGCGGCGTCCGGTGCGAGCACGGCATCACCGACGCCGCCGGCGTGGCAGCAGTTCAACAGCACCACCAACCGCTGCGCGCGCTCGCGGATCTTCGCAATCCGGCGTTGGAACAGCTCGGACGTAAGGCTGCTCGCGGCCAGGTTGGCGAGGTCGGCATCATACGGCAGCAAAGCGTAGTCGCCGTCAACCGGCTCGCCGTGGCCGGAGAACATGATCAGCGCAGTGCCGCCGGCGGCATTATGGGCCAATTCCTCCAGCGCATCGAGGATGTTGGCGCGGGTGGCCTTCGCATCGGTGAGGACGCGCACCTGGTCGGCAGGATACGCCGCCACTTGCGGGTTGCGCAGAAGCGCGGCCAGTTCGCGGGCGTCATTGGCCATGGTGTCGCCGTCAACGCGGAGCCGTGCAGCGCGGTAGTCAGCGACGCCGATGATCAGGGCGTGGCCGGAGGTGAAATGTACGCCGTCGGCGCTGAGGGTTGACGGCGTCGGCGCTGAGGGTTGACGGCAGTGACGCGTGACGCGTGACGTGTGACGCGTGACGCGCGCTCAACAGGAGACGGCGTCGCCGCAGATGGTGGGGTGGGAGCGCTTTTGTTCCGGCTGAAGTCGATTGCGCCGATGGTCAGGTTGCCGTGGAGGTCGCCGGCGATGGCCGTGCCGACGTTGGCATTCCCGCCGACCGTCTGGTTGTGTTGCCGCGGCGGCGCGGCGGATGGGCTCTGGGCGGCAATCACTTGCGCCAGCGCCAGCAACTCCTGTGCTGCGGTCGGCTCGTTGCGGAACACCTCAACGATGCGCTGCTCGACCTGCTGCTGGAGCGCCGGGTTCGCGAGCTCGTCCTCATAGAGCGTCAGGGCCGCCTCCGCCTTCTTGTGGCCGTGAAACCGTTGCGTCAGCGTCGTCCAAGCCCGGTCGAGCAGCGTCAGCGACGTATCTGTCGTCTCCTCGCCGATCTTTGCCAGCGCGCCGGCGGCGATCAGCGGCGAGATGTAGGTCAGCACCGTGCGGGCGGCATCGGCGAGGGCGATTGGTTCCATGAATGTATCCTTTTGCTTGACAGGCACTCCGACCCGTGTCATCCTATCAAATCAGAACACATGACGGCGTGTGAAAGGAACCGTGCATGAGTGCTACGAATACGCCCGGCTTCGAGAACGTACTGGCGCTGGCCCGGCGCTTACCGCCCGCCGATCGCCTCCGGCTGATCGCCCAACTGGCTCCCGATCTCGCCGCCGCCCTTGCCCCAGGATCCGCAGACGATGCTTGGGATGACTTGCTGCGCTTTGCCGACGAGACGAGCCAACTGCCGCCCGCCGGGCAGGACAGTGCCGATGTTTTGAGCGCGATGCGTCGTTGACATATGTATACCATCGATACCAGTGTCTTTGTCAATGCGGTGGAACCGCTTGAGGTCGATCATGTCGATAGTCGGCGCCTGCTCAGCATGATTCGCACTCGGCGACTGCCGATGTACGAACCGACGTTGGTACTAGCTGAGGTGGCCGGCACGGTTAGTCGCCTCCGCGATGCGACACGCGCTGCACGCCTGGTGGCAATCCTTCAACGCCTCCCCCAGCTTCATTTTATCGCCCTCGACCACGCAACGGCCCAGCGTGCCGCAGCACTTGCCGGCGCCCATCGCCTGCGCGGCGCCGATGCGGTCTATGCGGCGGTTGCCCAGACCCATCAAACGATCCTGGTATCGCGTGATCGTGAACATCTGACTCGGCTCGCAACAATCATCCCTGTTCAGCATCCTACTGCTGCACTGGCTGCCCTGACGACGCCGTAACGCGCCCACAGTGATCCTGCTCCCACTGGATCACTGAAGCGCTGAGCGGATGAGGCCACTGAATTGATGCCAGTGCCGAATCAGTGCGTTCATCACCTCAGGCCCTCAGTGATCCAGAAACCCGAGGGCGCCGGGCAAGCCGAAAACCAACGCGCTGATTGAGGTCGTCGGGCGTGCGGAGGCCACGGAAGGCCGCGCGCAGGCGGATCGGTTGATTGCTCCAGGAACCCCCGCGAAATGTAAAGCGTTTCCGCGCCGGATCATCCGGCTGTTCCCGCCCGTCATTTGGGTCATACGGGTATGGCCTGAACGCGCTGCGGGTCCACTCCCACCCATTCCCGGCCATATCAAGCAGTTCTTCCGGTGTGGCACCGAGGGAGAAGCAGCCGACTGCCGTTGTGCCGTCAAATACCTGATCAAAATTCGCCCGTTCGTCGTCGGGTTCCGGCGCATTACCCCAGGGATAGACCCGGCGCTCTACCCCACGGGCTGCGTACTCCCATTCCGCTTCGCTCGGCAAGCCGTACCCGAACCCATCATTCAGATGCTGCGTCAGCCAGACACAGAACGCCATCGCCTCGTACCAACTTACCCCGACCGCCGGATGGTTCGGGCAGGCATTACCGGAGCGTGCGTCTGTCCAAAACCGGGGTGATTGCACCGGTTCATATCGTAGCCACGCCCGCGCTGCCGTATTCACCAGGGTGGAGAACAAAGTACAGAGTCATTCGATTGATCCCGGCGTGTCTGGCAAGATCCTGGTAGGTCCAGGCTCGACGGAGGAGTTCCCGTTCCAGCCAAGTGCCATCAGGTTGAAGACGTACACGAAGACGCATGGCAGCACCTCAAAGCTATGATGTGCAAAGTGTAAGCATTGGGGGCTTTTCCGCAGGTTGCGTGAATCTGGCTACTTTGTTGGGTCCGGGCAGCATCAGAATGCGGTCAGATAGGTTGCGATCACGCGACTTGCGGAAGAGCCGCATTGGGTTGTCACACGTCAATGGTTCTTTGCTGTCATTCTTGTCATAGTACACACCTTCGTTTTCTTATAATGGATGGCACAAATAATTGAGAGCCTTTTACACTTGCTTGCCGTCTTAATATCTGTACAAATTTTTATCTCAAACGGGCGCGTTTGTGGATGGATGATTGGGTATACTTACGATCGGACTTTAAATTTCGTAGAATGCACGCTTTGTACAAGTTCATCCCGATCCGTGTTTAAAGCGTGCCGGATCTGCAAGGTTCGGCGTGTATGCTGGCATTAACGCTGTGATGGGGACTGTATGCAAAGCACTGAAAACAAATATGAACGGCTGGATGCGATTGAACGCTGCCTGGCGCGGACGCCGCATGGGCTAACGACCGGAGAATTGGCCCAGGAGTTGGGCGTCAACCCCAGCACGATTTACCGCGATCTCCAGTTACTGGAGGGCCGCGGAACGGGTCTGTTTCAACAGGGTCGGCGTTACATACTGGATCATCGGCGCTCCATGCATACGGTCAAGATGACCAATGACGAACTGTTGGCGCTCTATCTGGCAGCTCGGTTGCTCTCGCGCCATAGCGATGAACATAATCCGCATGTTGTCCAGGCGCTCGATAAATTGGCCGACGCCCTGCGCTCCAAGTCACCCTTGATCGCCGGCCATATTGACCGTGCGGCAGCAGCCGTGCGTGAGCGCCGGGTACGTCCTGAGTATGTCGAGGCGCTACAAGCACTCACGCAGGGATGGGCAGAGGGGCGCAAGGTACGGCTGCGCTATCGCTCGTACAACAAGAATGAAGTGACTGAGCGCACCTTTGCGCCGTACTTTATCGAGCCGTCGGGGATCGGCTATGCCTGCCACGTGATCGGCTTCGATGATCTCCGCGCCGAATTGCGCACACTCAAGATTGAACGGATCGCCGAAGCGCACATTACCGATGAGCGCTATACCATTCCTGCCGCCTTCGACCCACAACAATTGCTTGCATCGGCGTGGGGCGTGATCTGGCGCGATGCTGAGGCGATCGCGGTGCGCCTCCGTTTTATGCCCGGCGTGGTGCGCCGACTGAAAGAGAGCGTCTGGCATTACAGCCAGCGCCTGGAAGATCTGCCCGATGGCGCGTGCCTATTTACCGTCCGCGTCGGCAGCACGCTGGAGATGAAGCCCTGGATTCGGCAATGGGGCGCCGATGTCGAGGTGCTGGCGCCAGAGAGTCTGCGCACAGAACTGAGCGCCGAGGTGCGCCGTATGGCCGAGATGTATGGTGTGGGTGCATAAGCTACGAGGAGGATTATGGACGCATATGATCCGCTCTTGCTCCAGTTGTGGGGTAAAACGCCACGCGCCGGCGATCCGCCCGAACAGTTCCACCCTGCGATCTTTCATATGCTCGATGTCGCCTGCGTCGCCGAGGCGCTGCTCCGCGACGGCCCGCCGCGCCTGCGCCGCGCCTTGATGCATGCGTGGCAGGGATGTGACCCTGAGGCGCTACTGGCATGGTTGCCCTTTCTCATTGCAACGCACGATCTCGGCAAGATCTCGGCGGCGTTTCAGGGGCAAGTCGATGCACAACGCGAGCGCCTGGCCGCCGTAGGTGTGTCATTCAACCGTCGCTCCGAGGATCTGTATCACGCCGAGATGAGTGCCTGCTGGCTGCATCACGAATTACACACCCGTGAAATGGGCGTGGCGAATCGGCTCGTCTGGGTGGTGCGCGACGCGATGGGTGGGCACCACGGGCGGTTTGCTGAGGGCGACATGCGCACCATTCGCCGGCGCCTTACAGCTTCAGAACGAGGCGAGCCACGTTGGACGCTCTGGCGTGCGCAAGCCTATGCGCTGCTGCGGAGCCTGCTGGCTCCTGCCGGCGATCTTGCCGCCCTTGGCGCCCCATATCGGCTTCGCCCGGCGACAGTCGTGCTCACCGGCTTTATCGTCTGGGCGGACTGGATGGGTTCGAATGAACGTGACTTCCCGGCCGCGCCAGGCCTGACGCCCGAAGCCTATCTCGATCATTGTCGCCGCCAGGCTGCCAAAGCGCTGGAGACGCATCAGCTTCGCGCCGCCCGGCCGCTGCCGGCCTATTCTTCCTACACTGCGCTCTTTCCCAGTTTTTCGCCGCGCCCGCTGCAAGAACAGATTGATCAGATCGCGCCTGCGTGGCTTGACGCTCCCGTACTGGTATTGATTGAGGCGCCCACCGGCGAGGGCAAGACCGAAGCCGCACTGGCGTTGGCCCGGCGGATTGCCGCAACCCGCAGCCTTGATGAGATCTTCTTCGCGTTGCCGACGATGGCGACCGGCAACCAGATGTTCACCCGCCTTGAGACCTTCTATCGGTCGCTCTATGGCGCTTCCGGCGCTGTTCGGCTAACCCACAGCCAGGCGATTGTTGTTGAGGAGGATCTGCGCCGGGTGATGCTGGCCAACGACCAGGATCAGGCCGACCCCGATGGAGCGAGCGCGGCGGCGGCGCTGGAGTGGTTCGCCGGCGCGAAGAAGGCCATGCTCGCGCCGTTTGGCGTCGGTACAGTTGATCAGGTGGAATTGGGCGGCTTGAATGTGCGGCATTACGCGCTCCGACTGTTCGGCCTGGCCGGCAAAGTGGTCGTGATCGACGAGATCCACGCCTACGATGCCTATATGAGCACGATCCTCGACCACACCTTGAGCTGGCTTGCCGCTCTCGGATGCTCAGTCGTGCTGCTGTCGGCGACGTTGCCGACGGCGCGGCACCAGGCGCTCGCCGCCGCTTTTTTGCAAGGCCTCGGCCAGACAACGCCGCCGGAACTGCCCGATCCCATGCCGTATCCGGCGTTGTCACTCTACACAGCGGAGCAGTCCGCGCATACGCCGACCGGCGTGTTTCGCGGTGATCAACAGTTCACGTTGCGCCTGATTTCCCAGCGCACACCGGCGGACGAAGCTGCGTACCTGATCGATCTTGTGCGCGGCGGCGGCGCGGTCGCCCGGCTCTGCAACCGGGTGGATGACGCCCAAATGCTCTATCAGGAACTTCAGCGGCAACTGCCCGTTGATGCCGTGAGCCGGGTGCTGCTCCACGCACGCTTCCCGTTACGTGAACGCCAGAACCGCGAGCAGCGCATTACAACCCTGGTCGGCAAAGAGACCCAACGCACGCCCGATCAAGCGCTGATCATCGTCGGCACCCAGGTGCTTGAACAGAGCCTTGACTACGATGTGGACGTAATGGTGAGCGATTTCGCGCCGATCGACCTGCTGCTCCAGCGGGCCGGGCGTTTGCACCGTCACGATCGCCAGGGCAGGCGCCCGCCACAGCACGCCGTCCCGGTGCTGGAGGTGACACTGCCATATGACCTACATGACGCACCGGATTGGCAGCGCTGGGCGCCGATCTATACACCCTACATCCTCTGGCGAACCTGGGAGGTGCTACGCGCCGAAATGCTGACCAACGAGCATACCATTGTGCTCCCACGCGACTACCGCCCCTTGATCGAGGCCGTCTATCGCACCGATGCCGTACCGGATGGCCCCTATGCTGCGGCGATCACTCAGGCGTTAGCACGCTACCGCCGTGAAACCGACGAACAGCAAGCCCAGGCCCGTCGCCCGTTAGTTCCGCCGGTGCTGGGCAACGACGCGATCGTGGAAAACGGCGCGCGCCCCTTCATTGACGATGAAGCCGGGGCCGCCGCCAGTTGGCAACTCGCCAAAACCCGGCTCGGCGACCGGGTGAGCCTGGTGCCGGTGTATCGGGTCAATGATGCGTTGTCCCTGCATGCCAATGGCGCATTCCAGATTCCAACCGATGCCGAACCGACCCTGGAGCAGCAAAAAGCGTTGATCGAGCACGCCGTGCCGGTGAGCGATCGGCAGATTATCGCGGCGTACCGCGACGAACGGCGGGCGCGTGCGCTCCAGTGGCCCTGGCGTAAAGCGCCCGCATTGTTGCGCTCTTTGCACCCGCTGCCGCTTGACCCAGGCACCCATACCGCCGTGATGAAGGGGCGTCGGCTGCGCCTCGACACCAATCTGGGCCTTGTGATTGAGAAACTGGACGCTCACTATGATGAGTATGAGGAGGATCTATGAGCACTCTGGCCTACCGGTTTGATCTCTGGACTGAGCCATGGATAAGAGTCACGCGCCTTGACGGCAGCGATGCCGAAATGAGCATTCACGACGCACTGGTACAGGCGCATACGCTCAGTGCGCTGAGCGATCCGTCGCCCCTGGTTGTCGGCGGTACGCATCGCCTTCTGGCCGCCATTCTGCAAGCGATCTACGCTCCGGCGGATCTTGATGCGCTGACCGATCTGCTCCACGCCGGGCAGTTCGCTGCGGCGCGCCTCGCCGCCTTCGCTGCGGCGCACGGCGAGCGCTTCGACCTCTTCCACCCTACGGCCCCCTTCCTCCAGACCGGCGATGTGCCGCTCGATGGGTGGAAGAAGCCGGAGAAAGGCCAAACCCAGGCATGGGGTGCGCCAAAGTCGGTTGCAGCACTTCTCGTCGAGGTGCCTTCGGCCACAAAGCGAACACTCTTTCACCATGTCACCGATGACGCACATTGTTTCTGTCCGGCCTGTTGCGCGCGCGGGCTGATCACGGCGCCGGCGTTTGCTTCGTCGGAAGGCGCTGGTATTCGCCCTTCGATCAATGGCGTACCCCCCGTGTATGTCTTCCCCGTCGGCGCAAACCTCTTTGAGACACTCACGCTGTCACTCACAATAGCGGACTATCAACCGCCAGTTGCTGCGCCTGAACGCAGCGACCTTGCGATCTGGAATGGTGACTCCGTCATCAGCAAGAGCCGGCAAGTCAGCGCAGTCGGCTATCTTGAAAGCCTGACCTTCCCTGCTCGTCGGACACGGCTCTACCCGCGATGGGAAGGCGCTGTCTGTAGCCAGTGCGGTGTAACAACGCCGGTGAGCGTCACCGGTGTGCTGTCTGAGATGGGCCACTGGCGCACGGAAGGGAGCGGGCTCTGGGAAGATCCGTTCGCGGCATATCGCCTCCCGCGCACACGGGTGAAAAGTGATGTGGTCGATCTTAAGCCGGTGCGGCCGGAGGAGGGAAAGGCGCTCTGGCGTGAGTACAGTAGCCTACTGCTTGCTGAACGTGCTGGTCAGTTCCGCCCGCGGATCGTGCGCCAGATCGCCAAACTGGTTGATCGTGGCGCCATCGCTGAACAACAAACCGTTCGCTTCCGTTGCATCGGCATCCGAACTGATGGGAAGGCCAAGATCTTTGAATGGATTGACGATGCATTGGAGGTGCCGCCGGCGCTCCTGACCGATGATGACGCCGCACCCTCGGTTGATACTGCATTGCAGCAGGCGGAGGACGTACGATTCATTCTCGAATCGACTTTCAACAGCTTTTTTCGCCCGGAACGGGATCGGGGCGGGCGCGATGCGAAACTCGCCCGCTTTCAGAGCCTGCGCGTCCGCATGCTGACTGATTACTGGCAGCACCTGGCTCTGCCGTTCCGCCACTTTGTGTTTGACTTGGACGAACCTACAACCCGCGAGGCTATAGAGCGCGCATGGGTCGATCTGCTCATCCAGACCGGCAACAATCGATTTCGTGCCGCCGCAGAACAGGTCGGCCAACAGGCCGAAGCGCTCCGCGCCCAGGTTGAAGCGCAAGCGGCATGTTCCGCTCGGTTGAATGCCAGAAGAAAGGAGTGGTTAGGTAATGAAGCGTGAACCAACGCCGCGTCAGCGACAGATCGCTGAGTTCGTGGCCAACCTCGCCCGCCTCGATGCGGCCGGACGCGCGCGACTCAAACGCAACGCAGGCCGCACCCTCGGCGAGGCCCGCGATGTCCACCGGGTCTTCTTTCAAGCGGCGCCGTATGCCGTCGTCGGGCGACCGTATGAGGAAGAAACGTACTTTCTGGTGGCAACGCTGTTTCCCATGGCGGACGCGCGCAGCGATGCAGCCTCATTGGGCACAACATTACGGACGGTCCGCCACAATCGGGAGAGCGCAAGTATCGATCGACGCTTTCAGTCCCTGATCGATAGCGAACGTGAGCAACTGCCCTTCCGACTCCGCCAGGCCGTGCGTCTGGCCGCCGCCAGTGATCAGGCGATTGATTGGACGCAACTGCTCGACGATCTCCTGGCCTGGGATTATGAGAGCAAGCCTGTCCAAAAGCGCTGGGCACGCGATTACTTCGTCGGCCGACGGGAGACAGACGCGTAACCCACCGATTCCTGGTTCTCTGGTTCTCTGGTTCTCTGATTCTCTGACTCTCTGATTCACACGAAAGGAAGTTTGCCATGACCCTGATCGCACTGCATCTTCTGCAAAACCACGCCCCGTCGAACTTGAACCGTGACGATAACGGCGATCCTAAGGACGCGCTGTTTGGCGGCGTGCGCCGGGCGCGCATCTCCAGCCAGGCGCTCAAGCGTAGTATTCGCTGGAACGCGGCCTTCCGCGCTGCGTTTGCCGCTATGCCTGATCTGCTTGCCAAACGCACCCAACTGCTTCCCGAAGAGGTGCGTGCGCGGCTGTCTGGTCAGGAACTCGCCGATGAGGTTCAGGAGGCGATTGTGCTGGCCGCCGCCCGCCTTGGGAAGGGCGAGAGTAAGCCGGTTGAAAGTGATGGTGCCGATGAAGGAAAGAAGGGCAAATGCGGCAAAAAGGCCGATGCTGCCGACGGCGCAGTGAAAGAGGCCGTGAAGAGCGCCCAACTCATGTTCCTCACCACCGCCGAAATCGATCAACTCACGGCCAAACTGATCCATCTGGTGCGTGAGGAAGGGCTTAATACAGTGAACAGCTTGAGCGGCGATAAGCTCGTAGCGGCGATCGGCGAGTACACGCCGCACGCCGCCGATATCGCTATGTTCGGTCGTATGACGACCTCCAGCCCTTTCAAAGATGTCGAGGCTGCTGTGCAGGTGGCGCACGCACTCTCAACCCACGCCGTAGAGCAGGAGTTCGACTTCTACACTGCCGTAGACGATATTTCCGGCGAGACCGGCGCCGGCTTTATCGGCGAAACGAGCTTCAATAGCGCAACCTACTACAAATATTTCTCGATTGACTGGGATGGGCTCGTCGCTAATCTCGGCGGTGATGCGGCCGTCGCCGAACAGACGGTGCGGGCGCTGATCAGGGCGGCGCTGTTCGCTATTCCCAGCGGCAAGCAGAACAGCTTCGCCGCCCATAATTTGCCTGATCTGGCGCTGATCGAAGTGCGCACGGAGAAGATCGCCCTGGCCTACCACAATGCGTTTGTGAAGCCGGTGCGCGCCACTACACAGCACTCGCTCGTCGAGGCCTCGGCAGCGGCGCTGGAGCAGTACATTCCGCAAATCAACGGCATGTACGGCTTGAAGGCGGAACGCGCCGTTCTCAGCACGGTGCCGTTTGCCCTGCCGGACGCACGCGCGTGCGCGACGCTGGAGCAACTGTTCGCCTGGTTGCCGCTGAATCACTAGGAGGTGCTGATGGATAGCCTTTTTCTGCGACTGGAAGGGCCGCTCCAGGCATGGGGCGTGCGTTCGCGCTGGGGTGAGCGCGACACCACCGACGCACCGACCAAATCAGGGATTATCGGTCTGCTGGGTTGCGCGCTCGGTGTACGCCGCGATGATCATTACCTCCGTAAGTTGAGTGACGCGCTGCGCCTGGGGGTGCGGGTGGATCTGCCGGGGACGCGCCTGCGCGATTATCACACTACCGGTGGCGGCAGATTCGGCAACACGGTGCATCAGGGCGGTTCGCGGTTCCACGATGAACCGTATGTCGGCGGCGTCTTGTCGGCTGAGGTTGATGCTAAAGGCCGGATTAAGGTCAAAATCAATGCTACGACGAAAGAGCCGGAAACCGATACGTCGGAACGCCATTACCTCGCTGACGCATCGTTTCTTGCCGCAGTACAAAGCGACGATGCGGCGCTCATTGATCGTCTGGCGAAAGCGCTCCAGAAGCCGGTCTGGCCCTGTTTCCTGGGGCGCAAGGCATGCGTGCCGGCGGCTCCGATCTTTGCCGGCGTCGGCGAACATGCCGACCTCCGCGCCGCGTTGGAAGCCGGCCCATTCTCGGCGCGCGTCGAACTAGCCTGCGCGCGTGAACAGATACGCCCTGTGCTGCGCTTGCTGATCGAGAGTGCGCCGGGCCAGGGCAATCGCCAGAACGACAACCTCGGCAATCCGGCCCGGCGCGTGTTTCGTCCGCGCTATGTGCGCGAGGAGTGGTGGACGCCGCCGGCCCTTATGCCGGTTGATCCGCTCGCTGCGCCGCCCATCAATACCCTGGAGGGCTAAGATGTATCTCTCACGGCTCATCCTCGACACCCGCCAGCGCGACGTTCGCCGCGACCTGGGCGACGTGCATCGGTTGCATCGCACCATCTTGCATGCCTTTCCGCAGGCGCCCGATCCGCAGCGGGCGCGGGAGCACTTCGGGTTGTTGTATCGCATCGAACCGCTGCCCACTGCCCCTCAACTCGTGCGCTTGCTCATCCAGTCCGACCACCTACCGAACTGGCATGCCCTACCGTCGAGCTACCTCGGCCCGGCGCCTGACGCGCGCGGCAATCCTGCCATCCGCACGGTGGGCGCCGAATACGAGCGGATCGCCGACGGCGATCGCCTGATCTTCCGCTTGCGCGCCAACCCGACCAAAAAACTGAGCGATCGCACGCCCGGCCGGCCGGATCGCCTGGCAGGCAAGCGCGTGGCCCTGCTGCGTGAAGCCGAGCAGTTGGAATGGTTAACGCGCAAGGGCGAACAGCACGGCTTTCGCCTGCTGCACACGGCGGTTGCGTCGGAGATTCTGGCCGTCCAGGCGGCGGTGCAAGCTACCGAGCGCGGGCGCCGCCCTGCCCGTGACGGCGGCGAGTCGATGCCGCTGCGCTTCGGCGCAGTACTCTTCAACGGACGTCTCGAAGTCACCGATGCCGCATGCTTTCAGCGAACCCTGGAGACAGGGATTGGCAGCGGGAAAGCCTTTGGCTTCGGGTTGCTCTCGATCGCGATGGAAGGCTAGGCAGAGGATCGGGGACAGGGGCCAAGGAAAGGAAACGATCAAGCGTCGTCCGTCGTCGGTCCGTCGTCCGTCGTCCGGCGTCCTCGGTTGTTCTCAACGGACCTCCGCACCTTACCAACCCGTCCGAATCCCCACGCCTGTGGGGGCGCCGCACTGCGCGCGGCGACGCACTTGATCCTAATGGGAGGGCGTTATGCCAATTCGTGATCTCCACATTCTGCCCAAAGTCCGCGACTCCTGGTCATAGCTGTACGTCGAACGCAGCAACATCGAACAAGACGATAAAGCGATTGCGGTATTCGACAAAGCCGGCAAAACCCAGGTGCCCTGTGCGGCGCTCTCATTGCTGATGCTTGGCCCAGGCACCAATATTACTCATGCAGCGATTCGTACACTCGCCGAGAACGGCTGTATGGTGGCCTGGACGGGCGAAGAAGCAGTGCGCTTTTATGCCGTTGGCATGGGCGAAACCCGATCATCGGCAAACCTGTTGCGCCAGGCCTCGATGCACGCCGATCCGCTGCTCCGGCTGCGGGTTGTCCGCCGGATGTACGAAATGCGCTTCAGCGAAAGCCTGGCCCCGGATCTGACCTTACAGCAGATTCGCGGCAAAGAAGGCGTGCGGGTGCGTGAGGCCTATGCCAAATGGAGCCGCGAGACCGGCGTGAAATGGGAAGGGCGGTTCTACAAACAAAACGACTGGCGCAAAGCCGAGCCGATCAATCGCGCCTTGTCGGCAGCAAACAGTTGCCTGTATGGCGTCGCCCACGCGGCGATCGTCGCCGCCGGCTACTCGCCGGCGTTGGGATTTATTCACACCGGCAAGATGTTGTCGTTCGTGTATGACGTTGCTGACCTCTACAAAGCCGAAATCAGCATCCCAGCCGCCTTTCGTTGCACTGCGGCCGGCGAAAGCCAGTTGGAGAGCCGGGTGCGCCATATTTGTCGTGACCTCATTCGTGAGCGCCGGATGCTGGATCGGATTGTCGATGAACTCGGCGCGCTGTTCAGCGTTGCGGGGCTTGATCAACGCGAAGCCGAGCTGTTTGATCGCCACGATGCGAAGCCGGGTGGATTGTGGGACCCGGCGGCGGGACAGGTGGAAGGCGGCGTCAACTATGCCGGCGATGAAACGGAGTAAGCCATGCTGGTGATCGTCCTGGAGCGTGTGCCGACGAGTTTACGCGGCGAGTTGACGCGTTGGATGTTGGAACTGCACGCCGGCGTCTTTGTCGGCAAAGTATCGGCACAAGTGCGGGATCTTTTATGGGATCAGGTCTGCGATCAGATGCGCGACGGCGCGGGGTTTCTCGTGTACCAGACGAACAACGAGCAAGGCTTTGCCTTACGCAGTTGCGGGCCGACAAACCGCAAACTAATTCAGGTTGAGGGGCTGTTTTTAGTCCAGATCCCGTCCTGATGCGGAATATGACTTCGGGGCTTGTTTTTGAACCGCGATCGCGTTAGAATGCGGTGGAGGTCAGTGCCGTCCCCACGCCCGTGGGGGTGAACCGTCGCTGATGGGCGGCATTCTGATGCTGTGGAAGCCGTCCCCACGCCCGTGGGGGTGAACCGGGCCGCTTGCGATACTGGTCCAGGGGTTGCCGGCCGTCCCCACGCCCGTGGGGGTGAACCGTCCATTAGCAGAAACACAGCCACGCCGACGACGCCGTCCCCACGCCCGTGGGGGTGAACCGTGA
>JBBRUG010000098.1:0-17529 GCA_038247995.1 Chloroflexales bacterium
GGCAACCAGTGAAGAGGAGCGCCGGCTGTTGGGTGAACTGATGGAGCAAAGCCACGCCAGCTATAGCGCCTGCGGGCTGGGGTCGCCCGGCACCGATCGGCTGGTGGATCTGGTGCGGGCCGCCGGGCCGTCGGCTGGGCTCTATGGCGCGAAGATCACCGGCGGCGGTAGTGGCGGCACCGTCGCTGTGCTCGCCCGCAGCGGCAGCGCAGCGATTGTTCAGGCGCTTGCCGAGCAGTATGCCAAGGAAAGCGGACGGGCCAGCCTTGTGCTCGGCGGTTCGTCGCCGGGCGCAATGGTCGCCGGGGTTGTCCAGATGCGGAGCACCGGCGAATGAGCGCCGCTAGCGAACAATCGCCCGCCAGCGTAGCGCTCACGCCCGATACGGACGCCGATCTACGGCTCTGGTATGAACGACCTGCGGCAACCTGGGTTGAGGCGCTGCCGCTGGGCAATGGCCGAATCGGCGCGATGGTCTTCGGCGGCGTAACCAACGAGCCTGCAATTGAACGAAGACGCTCTGGTCGGGTGGCCCGCGCACCTGGGACAACTCCGCCGCGTGTGCAGCGCTGGACGAGGCACGCCGCCTGATCCGCACCGGCGATTATGGAGCGGCCGATACGGTCTGCCGGCGCATGCAAGGCCCGTACAATCAGTCGTATCAGCCGCTTGGCGATCTGCACCTGGCGTGGGATCATGCGGCGCCGCCGACTGATTATTGCCGTGAACTCGATCTGCGCACCGCCATTGCCGGGGTGAGGTACCGCTGCGGCGCGGTAACGTATCAACGCGAGCTGTTCATCAGCGCACCGGCTCAGGTGCTGGTGGTGCGCCTGACCGCCGATCAGTCGGGCGCGTTGAACGTCACGGCCACACTCACAACACCGCATCTGCATCAGATTGTCGTTCACGCTAACGAAGTGACTCTCACCGGCAAAGCCCCGGCCCATGTCGCGCCGAGCTCGCTGAGCTATGATGATGTCCCCGATCCAATTGTCTACGCTGCCGACGGCGGAGGTATGACCTTCGTAGTGCAGCTTGCCGTTTGCGCTGAGGGCGGGCAGGTAACCTCTCAGGTGTAGGGTTTTTGCCGTTGCCCGCACCCCCAACCCCGCTCCCTGAGCGAGAGCGGGGCTTCCGACAGCATCAGGACGCCGAATCTGCGGCGGCTCCCCCTGCTCCACGTGAGGGAGCAGGGGGCTGGGGGGATGCGCGGCGCTACGGAATGAATGGCTAAAGATGCGCCAGTTCAACCGTCAGTGGCCGCACCCGCTCACAACCTCAGTGATCCCGAGGAGGAGCGGTGAGGCAGAAACGTCTGATGATCTGATGTTTATTCGTCCTTCGTCCTTCGTCCTTCGTGTGCTACGATAGCCCAACATACGCGACTACCGGAAGGAATACGATGCCCCATCAGATCCGCATTGCCGTGATCGGCGGCGGCGCAGGGATCGGCGCGACTCACCTGGAGGCGATCGCCGCACTTCCCGGCGCCCAACTCGTTGGCCTGAGCGACCTGAGCGCCGAGCGGTTGGCCCCCCGTGCCGCAGCTGCCGGCGTGCCCGCCTTCGCCGACCACCAGACCATGCTCGCTGAACTTCGCCCCGATCTCGCTGTGATCTGTACGCCCCACCCCAGCCATACCGTGCTCGCCCTCGACTGCTTCGCCGCCGGCGCTCATGTGCTGGTCGAGAAGCCGATCGCGGTGAGCGTGGGTGATGCCGACCGCATGATCGCCGCCGCAGCGGCAGCGGGGCGTACGCTGGCGGTCAGCTTCCAGCAGCGCTTCCGGCCGGAGGTTGCGCAGGCCCGCGCGCTGGTCGAAGCGGGCGAGTTGGGCGCGCTCGTCCGCGTGCTCTGCGTCGAGCCATGGTTCCGCTCGGCGGCCTACTATCGCAGCGCCGGCTGGCGCGGCACCTGGGCCGGCGAGGGCGGCGGCGTGCTGATGAACCAGGCTCCGCACACGCTCGACCTACTCTGCCACCTGGCCGGACGCCCGTCGCGCGTCTGGGGCATCACCCGCACGCTCCAGCACACAATCGAGACTGAGGACACCGCCCACGCCATGCTCGCATTCCCCAACGGCGCGCCCGGCTATCTCTTCGTCACGACTGCCGAGGCCGGCGAACAATACCTCGAAATTGTGGGCGACAAAGCCAGCCTGCGCCTGAGCAATCGGCGCCTCACCGTCACCCGCTTTCAGCCGGCCCAGCACACTTACCTGCGCGAGTCGCTGGAGCATTTTACCGCCCCGGCGAGCAGCGTCGCTGAAGAACAGCCTACGTCGGCAGGGCCAAGCGGCCACCACGCCGTCTACCGCGATCTGCTGGCAGCTTTGGCCGCAGGCCGGCCGCCGCGCTGCGATGGCGTCGCCGCCCGCGACTCGCTCGAACTGGCCAATGCCGTAACGCTTTCCAGCCATCTGGGCCAGGCCGTAAACTTGCCAATTGACCGGGCGGCCTACGACACCCTGCTCGCCGAACTGCGCGCCGGCAAAGGAGCCGCCAATGGCTAACCCCTTCCCGCTCGCCTACAGCACGCTCGCCTGCCCCGCTTGGTCGCTCGAACAGGCCGCCGCGGCCGCCGTGGCTTACGGCTACAGCGCACTGGAACTGCGCGTGCTCGACGGCGCGCTCATCCCCGCCGACCTGACCGCCGCCGAGCGCCGCCGCATTCGCGCCACGCTGCATAACCACAACCTCACGCTGATCGGCATTGGCGCTTCGACCCGTTTTGCCCTGCCCGATCCCGCCGAGCGGACGGCCAATGCCGCCGAATTACAGCGCTACCTACACCTGGCCCACGAGCTTGAGGCGCCGCTGGTACGCACCTATGGCGGCACGCCCCCCAAAGGTGTCGGCGCTGATCAGGCGACGGAATGGGTTGTCGCAAGCCTGGAGGGTCTGCTTGCCGAGGCCGAAAAGCTGGGCGTGCGGATCGCTATCGAAACCCACGACGCCTTTTCGCGCGGCGCAGCCGTGGCCCGCGTGCTGAACCAGTTGCCCAGCCCGGCCCTCGGCGCGATCTGGGATGTGCTGCACCCGCTGCGCCACGGCGAACCGTTCGAGGCCACCTGGGCCGCGATCGGGCCGCGCGTGTTCCACGTCCACATCAAAGATGGCCATCCCGACCCGAATGCCGCCCGCCCCGAAGATTGGGCGCTGACCCTGCTCGGCGCGGGCGTTGTGCCGAACGAAGCCATCATCGCGCTCCTGCACGCCGAAGGCTATCAGGGCTACCTGAGCGTCGAGTGGGAGAAGAAGTGGCACCCGCACCTCCCCGAGCCGGAGGTGGCCCTGCCGCAGCACGCCGCGCTTCTGCGGAGTTGGATGGAGGCGCTGTGAACAAGCCGCAGATCGGCGTGGGCATCCTGGGCGCCGGCATGGTCGCGCGCTACCATCAGCAGGCCGTTGCTGCTTGCGCCGACTTGGGCGCACGATTGGTCGCCGTCGGCCACCCGAACCCGGCCCGCAGCGCGCCAATCGAAACCGAGTTCGGCGCGCCGCGCCTCGATCCGACCGAGTTGTATGCCCATCCCGCCATCGACATCATCTGCATTTGCACACCGAGCGGGCAACACGCCGCCGAGGCGATTGCGGCCACGCAGGCCGGCAAGCACGTGCTGGTCGAGAAACCAATGGCGCTGAGTTTAGCCGACGCTGATGCGATGATCGCGGCTGCCACAGCTGCCGGCGTGGCGCTGGGCGTGGCCCTGCAACGACGCACCGAGCCGCAATTTCAGCAGTTGCAGGCCGCCGTGGCCAGTGGCGCGTTCGGCCAACTCACGCTCGGCCTGGTCAGCATTCCCTACTATCGAGCGCAGAGCTATTATGATCAGGCGGACTGGCGCGGCACCTGGGCGCAAGATGGCGGCGGCGTGCTGATGAACCAGGGCATCCACCTGATCGACCTGCTGCTCTGGCTGATGGGCGATCCGGTTGAGGTGCAGGCGCGGGCGGCCACGCTGCGCCATGCAATCGAGGTCGAGGACACCCTGACGGCCACGCTGCGTTTTGCCAATGGCGCCCTGGCCACGGTGGCGGCAACCACCACCGCCGAGCCGGGTTTCCCGCACCGTGTGGAGATCTATGGCACGAGCGGCGGCGCGCAGATCGTGGGCGAGAGCCTGCACTGGCGCACTGGTGCAGGTGCGCAACAGGAAGCCGAGCCGGCCCCACAGGCCGCCGGCGCCGGCAGCGACCCGCGTGGCATCGCGCCGATTGGCCACATGCGCCTGCTGCGCAACTTCATCGAAGCTGTACGTACCGGTCGCTCGCCACTGGTGGATGGAGCCGAGGGTCGCCGCAGCCTCGCCGCCGTGCTGGCAATCTACCAGGCTGCCGGGCTCATGTCCCAAAGCTGACTGGGCTGCGCTACACAATCTGCGCAATCTGCGTCATCTGCGTCATCTGCGGACGATTCTGCACGAGAGGAAGGCCATGAACGCAAGCGGCATGAACTACGCCCCGCCCAGTCGTCCGCAGCCGGTGGTTGGGCCGGGCGAATTTGCCTTCGCAGCAATGCATCTCGACCACGGCCATATCTACGGCATGTGCGCGGGGCTGATCGACGCCGGCGCCGAGTTACGCTGGGTCTACGAACCTGATCCGGCCCTGCTGGCCGCATTCAGCAAGCGTTTCCCGCAGGCGCGGACTGCGCGCGATCCCGCCGAAATCCTGGGCGATCCGGCGATCCAATTGGTTGCCGCCGCCGCCGTGCCTTGTGAGCGCGGCCCGCTGGGAATACGTGTGATGGCGGCTGGAAAAGATTACTTCACCGACAAAACGCCCTTCACCAGCCTGGAGCAGTTGGCCGCAGCACGCACCGCGGTAAACGCAACTGGGCGCAAATATATGGTCTACTACAGCGAGCGACTGCACGTCGAGAGCGCCGTCTACGCCGGCGACCTGATCCGGCAGGGCGCGATCGGGCGCGTGATCCAGGTGCTTGGCCTTGGTCCGCACCGGCTTAGCGCCGCCACTCGTCCGGCCTGGTTCTTCACCAAGGCACAGTACGGCGGCATCCTCTGCGACATCGGCAGCCACCAGATCGAGCAATTTCTTTCCTTCAGCGGCGCCAACGATGCGCAGATCCGTATGGCGGCGGTAGCCAACTACAACCACCCCCAGTACCCAGAGCTAGAGGATTTCGGCGAGGCGAGCCTGAGCGCCGCCAACGGCTGCTCGGGCTACTTCCGCGTCGATTGGTTCACCCCCGACGGCTTGAGCACCTGGGGCGATGGCCGCACGATCATCCTCGGCACCGCTGGGTATATTGAACTGCGCAAGTATACCGACGTGGCCCGCGAGCCGGTGGGCGACCAGTTGTACCTGGTGAATGCCGAAGGCGAACAGCGCATGGCGCTGGCGGGCAAAGTAGGCTTTCCCTTCTTCGGCCAACTCATCCGCGACTGCCTGAGCCGCACAGAAACCGCCATGACCCAGGAACACGCCTTCAAGGCCGCCGAACTCTGCCTACGCGCCCAGGAGTTGGCCGATTCGGGACACGAGGAAACGGAGCCAACCTGATGCCGTAGCTCAATGGAGTTGGCCGATTCGGGGAAACGGGGAAACGGGGGCAACCTGATGCCGTAACTCAATGGAATCACAGGGTTCTGTTTCGTAGCTACGGTACCCTTCGCCTGGTTCCCTTGTCCCCTGGTCCCCTTGCCGCTTTGTCCCCTGGTCCCAAAAGGAACCTCACCATGCCCACTCAACCCCAACTCAAACTCGCCCATCTCGCTTACGGCGGCGACTACAACCCCGAACAATGGCCGGAATCCGTCTGGGCAGAAGATGTTCAACTGATGCAAGAAGCCGGCGTCAACCTCGTCTCGCTGGGCATCTTCGCCTGGGCGAAGCTTGAGCCGCAACCCGGCGTCTACGATTTCGCCTGGCTCGACCGGATCATCGACCAGTTGCACGCCGGCGGGGTGCAGATTGCGCTCGCCACAGCCACCGCCTCGCCGCCGCCCTGGCTCGCCCACCAGCACCCCGAAAGCCTGCCGATCACCGCTGAAGGAGTGACGCTCTGGCCCGGCGGGCGCCAGCACTACTGCCCAAGCAGCACCGCCTACCGCGCCGCCGCCGCCAACCTGGTGCGGAAGATCGCCGAGCGTTACGCCGAGCACCCGGCGCTGGCGCTCTGGCACGTCGGTAACGAGTACGCTTGCCACGTCAGCGAGTGCTTCTGCGACACATCGGCACGCGACTTTCGGGCCTGGTTGCAGCGCCGCTATGGCGATCTCGCTACGCTCAACAGCGCCTGGGGCACCGCGTTCTGGAGCCAGCAGTACGGCACCTGGGAGGAGATTCAGCCGCCGCGGAGCGCGCCAACCTTCCCCAACCCCGGCCAGCAACTCGATTGGCGGCGCTTCTGCTCCGACGCCTTGCTGGAATGTTTCGAACTGGAACGGGCGATCCTGCGCGAACTAACGCCGAGCGTGCCGATCACAACCAACTTCATGATCAACTTTAAGCCGCTGGACTACTGGACCTGGGCGGCCCGCGAGGATCTGGTCACCCTCGACTGTTACCCCGACCCCGCCGATCCGCAGGCTCACATCGGCGCGGCCATGAACTACGACCTGATGCGCTCGTTGCGCCCCAACCAGCCCTGGGTATTGATGGAACAGGCGTCGAGCCAGGTCAACTGGCGCGCCCAAAATCTGGCCAAACGCCCCGGCCAGATGCGACTCTGGAGCCATCAAGCTGTGGCTCGCGGCGCAAACGGGGTGATGTTTTTCCAGTGGCGGGCCTCGCAGGCCGGCGCCGAGAAGTTCCACAGCGGGATGCTGCCCCACGCCGGGGTTGCGTCGCGCACCTTCCGCGAGATCGCCGAACTGGGCCAGGAGTTACGCGGCCTCGACGCAGTGCTGCCGACCCGGGTTCAGGCTGATGTGGCGATTCTGTTCGATTGGGAGAACTGGTGGGCGCTCGAACTCGACAGCAAACCAACCGCCGAACTGCGCCTGATCGATCAGGTGCGCAGTTATTATGCGCCATTGTTCGAGCGCAACATCACCGTCGATTTTGTGCCACCCGACGCCGATCTGAGCCGCTATCGCCTGGTGCTGGCGCCCAACCTCTACCTCGTACGCGATGCCACCGCACAGGCGCTCGAAAGCTACGTCGCAGCGGGCGGCACCCTGGCGATGTCGTTCTTTAGCGGCATCGTCGATGAACATGAGCACATTCGGCTCGGCGGGTATCCCGCGCCCTTCCGCAAACTACTCGGCATTCGCATCAGCGAGTTCATGCCCTACGCCCCTGGGCAACCCAATCGGCTGATCGTCGCAGACGCGGCGCGTTACAGTTGCACGCTCTGGAGCGATCTGATTGAATTGGAAGGCGCCACCGCCATTGCAGATTACGCCGACGATTGGTACGCCGCAAGCCCGGCGCTCACGCGGCATCAATTTGGGCAAGGCGTGGCCTACTACCTCGGCACCCGCCCCGACGCTGCCGGCATGGCCTGGCTGCTCGAACAGATCTGCCGTGAGGCCGCCGTGCAACCAGCGTTTGGCGCGCCTGCCGGCGTCGAAGCAGTGGTGCGGCAGGCCGGCGACATGCGCCTGATCTACCTGCTGAACCACGGCGCAAGCGCCGCCTCAATCAGCCTGAACGCGCCGACCGCTGACTTGATTACCGGGCGGCGTTTCAGTGAACAACTGACCCTGGAGCCGCAAGAGGTGGTTATTCTGAAGCAGGGTTAATCCGCATGGAGCGTGGGCACTGACGCGCCTTGGGGCGGGGGGCCGCCGAACGTCTTATCTCGCCCTTCCCGCACCCGCTGTACGGGCGACCACCGGTGTCGCCCTTCCAACGCCCCCGCACCCGCTCACCCCTGCCGCCAGTCCATACGCCGCCTGCTTCATCGTGTCGGCGAGGAGGGTATACAAGCTCGCCCAGGCAGCCTGCACGTCGGGTGTGAAGGCACCAGCCCCTGCTCCAGCGTCCAGAGCAGCGCCGCGCCGACAACATCATAGTGAGCAGGTTCGACCCCATACGCTACGTGCCGGCGGGCGAGTTCCTCGCTTGCCGGCACAACCACGGGCAACTTGTCGAGATTCGCCACAGCGATCCCCAGCGTCTGCATCAGCTTTTTGCCCTGGTTGGCCATCCCCGGCGAGCCGGGTTCGTAGCGAAACAAAGCCTGCGTTTCAGGCGCAAGCTCGAAGAGTCGCCCATAAAATAGGCTCGCTGCCAGGGGCGCGATCGGTTCAACCATAGCAAACGTCCGGCGGATGTGGGCTTTCTGTTCGGCGTTCAACACGCGGCAGTCCTTTCAGCGTGATCGATAACAACTCAATCCGATACTGTGATTATGCCCCGCAACGCCATCACCCTATACCTCAAAAAGCCGGGGCTATGCATCATTTTTACGCAAAAATAACTACACTCAAAAAGTCATTCAGGCTGTGCGCCACAATCGCGCTCCAGAGCGAACCGCTGATACGCACCAGCAGGCCCATCAGGAACCCGAAGATCAGTACAAAGATCAGCACTTCAAACGTGAACAGTCCGAGCGCTAACCATCCTGGCAGATGGATCGCTGCGAAGAGCAGTGTTGTGGCCAGATTCGCGCTCCAGAAGCCCCAGCGCGCCTGTAGCTCGCTCAGGATCAAGCCGCGATAGGGCAACTCTTCAATCAACCCAATCAGTAGCGCCGTACTCAGCAGGTTGTTCCAGGTAACGGCTTGCAGATCGGGTTGGGGCACGCCATACCGGGCAAGCATTCCCAGGAGATTCAGCAGCGTAAAGGCCAGTCCCACTGCGACACCTCGCCGCCAATGTTGGCGCAAGCGTAGAGCGTTGGGTAGCCTAGCCCCGGCGAACCAGCGGACATACAGTACAACCGGCACAACCCAGATGCTGATCCTGATGGTGAGGTTGACCAGCGCATAGATAAGCGTGTCTTCGCCGCGTGCTGAACAACGCCCAGGTGCTCCTAGAGGTTACCGGCGGCGATGCTGTGATCGAGGTCGATTATGTCATCTCGACCGGACTAGCGACTAAAGCAAGCGTCGGTACAGCGCCGGCGAGCCTCACAATCCCGCTCATCTTTCAGCCGGGCGAGCAAACCAAACCGCTTACGATCCAGGTGCTGAACAACCCGGCGCGCACGGAACCACGTACACTGGAACTGACGCTAACCACAGCCGGCGGCGCATCAATCGGCGCACCGAGCAGCCTCACGCTTACCCTCCTCCCCTCGCCTGTAAACCAACCGGGCGAACCGGACGAACCAGGCGAACCAGCCGGCTACCGGATCTACCTGCCGCTCACCCGAGGCAACTAAATAGAACCACAAACATCGCCCGGCATGTAAGGCCGCAGCGATGCGCCCACCCAAACAAAACAGCGTGCAGTCGAATGACTGCACGCTGTTTTTGCGTTATGTGGAAGCGCCGAACCCGACTGAACGGGTTAGTCGGCGGCCCAGTTCAGGTAATCGTCCAGGGGGCCGTTGAAGTACACGTGTACCACCTGGTTGAAGGTGATTCGCTGAACGGCATCCCAGACTTCGCTATCATCGGTACTGTGGACCACCAGCATGCCCTGTTCCGGCGCATACTCATCTTCGCCAGGTGGAATGACGAAGGCCAACCACTCACCGGGGTGGCGCTGCTCAACCTCGGCGATTGGCTCAACCCGGCCGCGCTCGATCATTGCGGTGTACGGGCAGCCGCAGCCGCAATCCGGCCCGCAACTGCTATGGTCGCCGGTGCCGCACGAAGGGCTGGTGCCGCCGTGTTCGGCAGTCGTCAGGTTTATTGTTACCGGCATATCTATTCCCCAAAGGTATTCCATCTATAATACACATTAAAGCACATTATACCGCACAGACACGCAACCCGGCCAGCCAAAAACGCACCCCGTAATTCCAGCGACACCTCTTGCGGCTCCAGCAGATCCGCACGCTAAAGTACCTGGGCTTCACCCTGGAAGAGATCGGCACGCTGCTTAACGCACCCACCTACGATCTGCGCAATCTGCGCAATCTGCGGACGAATCCATCACATCGATGCGCGACTCCAGCAGCACTACGCTGAGCAGGCGTGCATCAGGGTTACCGCCTTCGTGTTCGGCCGGCGCGCTGAGCACCAGGCGGTGCGATCCCGGATCAAGCCTGATCCAGAGCTTCAGATTCTCCTCACCAACACCGATTTGCTGCGTGCCGAACGGCGCATCATTCAAACTGAAGCTGAGCGGGCGGGGAGTGTTGTAGCTCTGCAAGCGCAACGTCAAGCGTACAATCGTCGGCGTCTCCATCGGGTTCACCAGGGTAATCGCGCCTTCTTCGCGCATCCAGCGGAATGCCCGCCCAGCAACTTCTTCTTCACGATGCCAGCCAGCACCAACGAGGCCGGCAAAGGGGCGCAGCGGATCGGCGGGGATGCGATACACCTGAAGCTGATCATCGGCGTAGAACGGTTCGACGCCGGGCAACGCTTCAGCCAGCACCTCTTCGATCTGCGGCACGCGGTCGAGTGGGATCGAGCGCCAGCGCACCACCAGATCGTGTACACCGTACGAGCGCAAGGCCGCCGCCGGTGTACTTGAACCATCAATCAGCGGCCAGCCGCGTTCGCTGCGCATCTGCCAGAGTTCACGCAATACCGGCGCCTCGTTGACCCAGGCATACAACGGTGGGCGCGCTAGATAGCCGCCGAAGATCGGCCGGCCATGCACCGTCTGGGCGATCTGCGGCACACTGTATTTGTAGCGCGCCGGCGGCACTTCGAGCACGGCGCCATCCTCGGCGGCCAACGTCCCGAAGATCTGATGCACAACATACGGCTGCAATGGCCAGGGGCGCGGAGTCAATTCAAACACCAGCAGCAGCGCCAGTCCAACACCCGCGATCCGTCCGGCGCGCGCCTGGAACAACGCCTGCCAACCGAGCGCCGTCAGCGGCACCAGCGCCAGGGTGATCAGCACCACAAAGAGGTGCGGCCGCCGCCCCAGGCTCAGGCCCGGCAGCACATCCAACAGGGCGTACGGCAGCGGAAAACCGGTATCCCATGGCCCGATCTGTAACTGCGGCCCCAGCGCAAACAGCAACCCCAGGCCCGCCAACACCCACCAGCGCCAGGCTTGCGCCCAGGCCCGCCAACTGCCGATGATCGCGAGCAGCAGCACGCCGTACCCCAGCGCGGCATTCCAATCGCCCGAGTAGTTATGCCAGGCCTGGCTGACGCGGCTGAACAGCGCTTCACCCCAAAGCGGATGCAGATAGCTCGGCAAGAAGATGTCGAGCAGGTTGGTGGAACGCTCCAGCGACTCCTCGGGATTCGCGCCGATCACCGCTTCGGTGCGCGCCGTCTGTAGCGCCGGCAGCAGCACCGGCAGCAGGAAGATCACGGCCGTCAGCGCCGTTAGCGCCGCCCGCGTATACGCCGCCCGGCTGCGTGCCCACAGCAGCACGACCAGCACGCTCAGCAGCGCCAACATCAACAGATAGTACCAACTCGTATAGCCTACCAGCGCCAGCGCGATCCCGGCGCACAGCGCATCCCAACGCCAACGACCCTCCAGCGTGCGCAACAAAAAGAGCACGTAGACCGGCAGCCATTGCACGGCGGCCAGTTCGATCTGGCCATCAAAGATACGGGTGAGATGATACGGCGAGGCCGTAAAAAGCAATCCGGCCAGGGCTGCGGCAAACCGCCCGACGCCGCTGTGCAGCGCCAACGCATAGGCGCCCAGGCCACTGAGCACCAACCCGAGGATCAGGGCGAAGTTGTAGCCCGCCACCGGCCCCCAGAGCGCCGTCACCGGCAAGGCCAACACCAGGTTGGTAATCCCAATCGGCTGGAGCTGCAGCGCGGCCCCTTCGGGATAGAAGATCAGGTCGGTGACAAAGGGGTTCTGCCTAGCTTGCAACGCCTGAACGATCCACCAGAAGTTCCAGACATTCTGCCAGCCATCGACACTGGCCACAGCACCGCCGGGGATCGCGGTGGCGAACTGCGGCAGCACCGGCGCCATCAGCAGCAGCGCAAACAGGGTATAACCGATGAACACCGGGATGTGGGGCTTCAAATGACGCATAGTTCGTGTTACACGATGGGCGAGCAAGGCCGGCAGGGAGCGGCAGGAACTTTGGGCAATAATCCCCGTGTCCCTTTGTTACTCAGCCTTCACCCCACACGGCGGCGCAGCCAGGGCCGGAATCTGGGGCGGAAGCGGCGGCGCGCTAGGCAGTTCAACTCCCGGCACAATTGCTAAGGGCGTGAGCCGTAGATCACTCACCGAAAGACTGAGCCGGCGTCCATCAGGCGTAAGTTCAGCCGGGCTCTCCAGTGCCACCGTCGATTGGCCGGGCGGGATCATGAGCCGCAAACTGAAGCTGTGATCATATGGCGCCGCAGGGACTGTCACCGCGCTTAGCAGCGCTTCACCCTGGTGGATGTGCAGTGTGCGCTCACTCCCATACGCCGTAGCGGTGAATTGCAGCAGCGCCGGCGTCGCCTGTGGGGCGATGAAGCCGATCACGCCGGTGTCGCCGATCCAGCGCCAGGTGCGTCCCGCATCCTGCTCCACATCGTACCAGCCTTCATCGAGCACGGCCACGGCTTGCGCCGCTTGCGGGTCGATTGCGTACACCTCGGCCCGTTCGTCGACGCTCACCAAGCTCACGCCGGGGGTGGTGAGCGTTTCGCGCAGCCGCGCCGCCTGGGCCCGCGGCAGTTCAGTCAGATCGAGCGTCACAAAGCGCACGCCGAGCGCAGCTAACTCTGAAGCCGGATCCAGCGCCAGAATATCGGCTGTGGGCGCCGTGGCATTCCAGAGCCGGCCCGTGGCCGATGGATAACGCGCCAGCCGATAATCGGGCAGGCGGGCGAGGTAACCGCCGATCAGCGGGCGTCCGTGGCAGATCTGGTCGAGCAGATTACGGCTGTCGTTATTGCGCGGCGGCAGCGCAAACACCGCACCCGGCAGCGGGTCGGCAGCCATCAATGCGGCCCGCTCGGCGGCATGCAACGGCGTAATCGGCCAGGGCGCCACCAGCGCCTCAGCCACCACCAATGCCGCCAGGAGACCAGGCAGAGCACGCCGTAAGGGTGGCCCAATGTGGCCGCCGCGCACGCCCCGCAGCCCACGCTCCCCACCCGCCAGAACACCAAACGCCGTCAGGCCGATCGCAACCAGCATTGCCACAGGAATGAGCATCAGCGCAACAAATACGCTCGGACGACTACTGTTGCGGAACGGCCCGAACAGATCGAGCAACAGAAACGGGCCGGGGATCGGGCTGTCTGCGCCGGTGAGGCGCAGTTGCGGCCCCATCGCAAAGAGCAGCATCAGCACTGCCAGGGCCAACCAGGGCCACGCTCGTCGCCGATCACGCAGTATCGCCCAGCCGATCAGCAGCAGCACAACGCTGCCGAGACTCGCACCACCCTCGGGGCCAAACTCATGCAGGTTTGCGTGCCATGCTTCAACCGCTGCGCCCCAGAGTGGATGGCGCGTGTTCGGCGCAACGAGGTCGATCAGCGCCACCGAGTGGTAGACCTGCCGAATATACCAGTCGTCGAGAGCCACGCCGCCCAAGCCGCCGGCGGCAAGCAGCATGGGCAGTAAGGTTGCCGCCCAGACGACGCCGACGCCAATTCCGACGCCCAGGATGCGCAACCGGTTGCCCTGCGGAGCGATCAGCGCGGCCATGCCCACATGGGCAGCAGTATAAATTGCCGCATAGAGGCCGTAATATTGGCTCGCCAGCGTGGTAATCAGCAATGCCAACCCAGCGCCGACAACCCGCAACCCGGTTGGCCGCGCCAGCGCACCACAGAGCAGCAGCAGATAAAACGGCGTCCACTGCACTGCGATCAACTCCATCGGCCCGCTCCAAATGCGCTGCATATGGTAGGCCCCGCCCACAAACACGAAGCCGGCCAGCAGCGCCGGAAGGCGATCGGCGGGTAACCCGCGCGCCAGGCGGTAGACCGCATAGCCGCCGAGCGCGAACGAGAGTAAGGTAACGGCATTAAACGCCGCAACTGGGCCGATCCCAAAGAGCACCGACGCAGCGAGAAGCGCGTTGGGCAAGCTCAGCGTCTGGTAGAAAAGGTTGAGTTCCAGCGGAAAAAAGAGGTGCTGCGTAACAAATGGGTTGTCGCCCAGCAGCAGCATCGAGCGGGTCCACCAGAGATTCCAGACCCCCTGCCCGGCATCGATTGGCAGGCCGCCTTTCTGGATCACCCCGGTACCAAAGTTGAGGGCGAGTGGCCAGGTCCAGATCACACCAAGCAGCAAATAGCCCAGGAAAACGGCGAGGTGCATGCGGAACGGCTCGCGGGGAGGCGCAATAACGAGCGAATGAGGTTGCGGCGGAGCAGGCATTACAGACATGGGCCGTTAGGTGCGCCCCAACAATCTATGGCGTGGTACACACCAGTTCTGATCATTGCAATTACTCGGTGGGCGGCGTTGCCGTCGGTTCGCTAGGCTGAGCCAACCAGGCGTCGAGATCGGCGCGGCTGCTAAAGTCAAGCAATGCCTCAGCCAGCGCCTCGATCTGCTCCGGCGCCAACTTCTTGACCCGGCTCTGCACAGTACGCGGCAACACGCCGCACTTGCGCGTAAGCATGCGCAAAACCAGCTCGCGCTGCCCTTCGACACGCCCTTCGACACGCCCTTCGGCATGACCCTCTGCACGCCCCCGCAATTCCCAGGATGTCACAACCTCCATAAGTACCTCCCGTTGTGATGGATTGAGATCATGTAACTCCGCGATCACGGCACGTTCTTCTTGAGTCGTAAGAGGCAGATACGCATCGACAAACTGGCCAATCATCCGCCGCCGCTTCAGGCTCAATGGTAAGCCTGCCATCAGGCGCAAACATGGCGCTTTGACTCGCCAACGTTCGCCCGACGCATTCTGCATGCGCGCCATCAGCGCAACCGCCGCTGGATTTTCCGTATCCATATACTCGCACCAGTCAATCCGGTTTAATTGTACCACTTGATACCGGAAGCTCAGCACCTCGGGCGCAACGAGCATCAGAAACTCGGCGAAAAATGTGGTTAGAAGTTGCTTAAAAAGCGCGTCATGGTCGAGTACGTCTGCCATGTGCCGCCATGTGTAATCCGCTACCGGATATATAGTAGCCCAAAAGTTCTTTCCGTCAAGTGTCTGTCAATGATCTGTACTCGATTTCCAACGCCGCCGCAATAGTGTCTGTGCCGTAGCGAGCAAAGACTTCGCGCCGCCCGGCTTCGGCCATGCGCTGCGCCAGGGCGCGATCTGCGAGCAAACGCATGATCGCCGCCGCCAAAGCTGCAACATCGCCGTATGGCGTGAGCAGGCCGGTGCGCTCGTGTGTGATCACTTCGTTCCCGGCGGGCACGTCAGTTGTCACCACCGGCGCACCCGCCGCCAGCGCCTCGATCAGCGGAATGCCGAAGCCTTCGTAGCGGCTCGGGGCCACTACAACCGCCGCCGTGCGCAGCAGGTGCCGCTTTTCATGCTCACTCACCCGCCCACGCAACTCTACCCGATCCGCCACGCCGCCTTCGGCGAGCAACCGCTGTAGCTCGGCTTCGTCGCGCCGGTTATGGCTCACAAACACAAAGCGCGCCGTCGGCGCCGCCGCCAGCACAGCCGGGATCGCCCGCGCCAGCAGATCATAGCCTTTGCGCGGCACAAGCTGGCCGATAAACAGCACCATGTTCGTGGAGGCGGGCAGGCGACCGGATGCTGACGGCTGACGGCTGACGGCTGACGGCTGAGAGCCGAGCAAATCCAGGCTGCTGTCTATCATCCGGCGTCCGGCGTCCGGCGTCCCCTTGCACCCTTGCACCCTTGCACCCTCGCCATGTGTTTCCTGTACAAACGGCTCCAGATCAACGGCATTTGGGATCACGGTGATCCGCCGTGCCTCCACGCCAAGTTCGGCGAGCAGGCCGGCTTCGTGCTGCGAGAGCGCGATCAGCCGATCAACCTGCAGCAACGGCGCGTGGATCAGGTAGTTGCGTATAGTGCGCCGCGGATGCGCCCCACGCGCCAGCCGACCAAGTAGTTGGCGCGGGGTGAGTAAGACATTAGCGAAGCGCAGCGGCGCCTCCAGCGGGCGCTCGCGATCGGCTACCAGGTCGCCGTCGTGGAGCAAGCCGTGTACGGTCATGAGCGTAGGAATGCCCAGCCGCCGCGCAACCTGCACTGCCTGAAAGCTGAGCAGGTTGCGCATGTGGTGAACATGCACCACATCGGGGCGTTCCAGCGCCAGCATGCGCAGCAGCGCCTCGGGGGCGAAAAAACCGAGTGTGCTGCTGCGATGCACCGGGATGCCGCCGGATAACCACTCGTGGCGTACGGTTTGCCCGGCATACCGCCGATCGCGGTATTCGTGGGCAATCACCTGATGCCCGCGTTGAACCAGTGCCCGCGCCTGTAATTGCTCAGGCCGGCTTGGAAACGCTGCATCGAAGCCGTAGGTGGTAACGATCAGAATGCGCAACGGTTTCACGGAGCGAGTCCTGAAACGCTCCAGGCCAGATCGGCGAGGCGGGTCTGGCCGCGCGCCGAGAGGTGGAAGAAATCGAAAGTGGAAATATCTTCCCGCCCGAGCGGTGCGGCAAAAACGGCGCCGCCGTCGTAGCGGCACTGCGTGTACTGGGCGCACACTGCTGCGAGGCGCGCATTGTACGCGGCAACGCGCTGTTGTACCCGTTCGCGTCGGGCATTATCTTCGGGGGTGTTGCTCAGCGGCCGACTCAAGGCTGTCGGGCAGATGTCCAGGGCGCCCCAGATCAACCGTGCCCGCGGATCATCACGGTAGATCGCCCAGAGCTTGAGTGGATCGGGGATGCTCATCACCAGTAGGCGTGTTCCCGGCGAACCTTCAGCCAGCAATTGCATGGCGCCGGCAAACTGCTGCTCGAACAGATCGGGCGCCGTCATCGCTGCTTCAGTTAGGGTGCAGGCATCGTTGCCGCCCACCAGCACGGTGACATATTCAACCCCGACGGCGTTGATTGTCGTCATCTGGGCCCGCAGATCGTACATCCGCGCCCCAAACTCGGCCACGTTATAGACATTGCCGCCCAGTTGCGGATTCGCCGTCGCAATCCGCAATGCCAGGCTGTTCACCTCACTCGCCGAGCCGGTTGCCCAGGAAAACGCCGTGTTATCGGCGAAATAGCGCTCGCCGGTGCCGGTCGCCCGCGTCAGCGAGTCGCCCGCAGCCGCCATTGAACTCGGCAATGCCGGTTGCGCCGTTGCGGCCACTGGGCTGATGCCGGCGAGAAGGAGGAGCACAAAACACAAAGCCCAAAGCACAAAGAACCGCGATCTGCGCGACACAATTCGGCGTTGGACGGCGTCATCGATCGCTGATGTCCTGCTGCCGTACGGCATCTGCGCAATCTGCGCAATCTGCGGATGAGATTGTCCTCGGGCCTGGTTCCGGGTTCCGGGTTCCGTGGTTCTGCTGTCCCCCGGTGGCCCCGGGGCCCCGGGGCCCCGGGGCCCCCGGGCCCGCGGGCGGGAGGAGAGAAACACACCACCACAGCACGTAAA
>JBBRUG010000099.1:0-17525 GCA_038247995.1 Chloroflexales bacterium
AATGCGCTATTCCCCGCATCCCCCCAGCCCCCTGCTCCCTCACGTGGAGCAGGGGGAGCCGCCGCAGATTCGGCGTCCTGATGCTGTCGGAAGCCCCGCTCCCGCTCAGGGAGCGGCCTGCTCTGAGCGTAGCCGAAGGGGATTGGGGGTGCGGGCAACGGCAAAAACCCTCCACCTGAGAGGGCGCCTACACCCCTACGAGCGCCTATGGTCACGGCACGCACGTGGCCGGCATCGTCGCCCTTGCCGCCCCCGATGCCCAAATTCTCCCCGTGCGCGTCCTCGATGCCGACGGCGTCGGCAACCTCTGGGTGCTCGCCGAAGCACTCGATTATGCCGTGCGCAATGGCGCCGATGTGATCAACCTCCGCCTCGGCACGCTCCGTCGTACGGATCTGCTGGATGAAATCATCCGTTCAGTTACCTGTGCCGACGATGACGACGATGACGACGATGGCGACGATGACGACGATGACGACGATGGCGACGATGACGACGATGACGACGATGGCGATGATGGCGACGATGGCGATGATGGCGTATTTGACGACGACATGAACGACGACAGCGACGACGACGGCGTATTTGACGACGACGCCTGCGATGACGACGACGATGACGGGCCGCGTGCCGGCCTTGGTCGCGGTGTTGTGGTTGTAGCTGCCGCAGGCAATAGCGGCAACAGTGTGCCGCAGTATCCTGCCGCCGAAGGTGTCCGCGGATCGCTCGCTATTGCTGCCAGCACCCGTGCCGATACGCTTGCGCCCTTTGCAACCCGCGGCCCATGGGTCAACCTTGCCGCACCGGGCGACCAGATCATCAGTAGCGTGCCCCCCCTCGCCAGCGGGAATGCTTATGGCGTCTGGAGCGGCAGTTCAATGGTCGCGCCGCTTGTCGCCGGAACCGCCGCCCTGGTGCGTGCAGCGGAACCCCAACTCAGCGCCGTTGCCGTCGCCGACCGCCTGGTAGTAAGTGGTGCGTGCATCAACGCCCCCATGCCGCGCCTCGATGCCGCTGCGGCGCTGAACCCAAGCCCAGTTGCGCCAAATTCGTGTAGAATTTATGTACCGCTGCTTATCGGCAGCTAACCGCGCCCGTATGCGCTTTCACGAGCGGGTCCCCCCACCCGTTCATCGCCCAATTCCGTGCGGCCCCCCTTACCGTGCAGAATACTTTGGGCGACTCTCGCGAAGGCGCTCGGGGCCGCCCATTTCGGGCGGCTATTGCAGGGCGGCCATAATGGCCGCCCTGTGTTTATCTCCCCAATCCAATAATCTCTTTACACCTCGCGCCGCAGCGTAACGCCGAATTGACCACTCTAACGCCGTATCAGCTTGCTACCAGCAACAGATGCGATAGGCCGTGGTATACTAGATCAGCTTGAGCAATGGAGTTATAGCCCCTGGAGGCGCCCCATGCCCAGTCTGGCAATTGTCATTCTGAACTATAACCGTGCCGATCTTCTAGCCGATTGTCTGGCGTCGATCTATGCTGCGCCGGCTCGCGCCACCCTCGCCGTCTGGGTCGTTGACAATAACTCCAGCGATGATAGTGTGGCTATGGTTCAGGGCCGCTTTCCACAGGTGCGCCTGATTGTCAGCCCGATCAACGGCGGCTTCGCCCACGGCAATAACCAGGCCCTGCGCGCGATCCTCGCCGATCCCGCGCCGCCCGACTATCTCATGCTGCTCAACAACGACACGATCGTCCCGGCCGGCGCCCTCGCTGGCTTGGTTGAGTATCTGGAAACGCATCCTGCCGTCGGCTGCGTTGGGCCGAAGTTACTGCTCCCCGACGGTACGCTCGATCTTGCTTGTCGGCGCAGCTTTCCCACTCCCGAAGTCGCCTTCTATCGGATGACCGGCCTCGCCCGGCTCTTCCCAAACAGCCCGCGCTTTGGCCGTTATAATCTGACCTACCTCAGCCCCGATCGTGAAACCGAGGTCGATGCGATCGTTGGCGCGTGTATGCTCCTGCGCCACAGCGTCGTGGCTGAAATCGGCCTGCTCGACGAGCAGTTCTTTATGTATGGCGAAGATCTCGACTGGTGTTATCGCATCAAGCAATACGGCTGGAAGATCGTCTACTATCCCGGCGTCGTGATCCATCATCACAAGCGTGCGGCCAGCACCCGCCGCGCATTGCCCTCCATCCGCGCCTTCTACGACGCGATGCGGATCTTCCACCGCAAGTATTACGCTGCAACAACCCTGGCTCCGCTCAATCTACTGATCGAGGCCGGGATCACTGTAAAGGAACTGCTGGCACTTGGCCGTAATCTCCTCCTCCCGCCCGCCGCCCGTCGCGTCGGCTAAAGCGCAAACAAAACTTCAACCGCGCACCTGGCGCGCGATCTTGCGTTTTGGCCTGGTTATTTGCGACTTGCTGGCGCTCAATGGCGCACTGATTGGAAGTTATCTCGCCCAGCGGAATGCGCTAGAGCTGAGCGGTTTGCTCCTGCCTTCCGACCCAATGATTGTGCTGCGCTTTCTGCTGCTCTTCAACGCCGGTGTCCTGGGCATCTTTACCGCCAGCGGCCTCTACAGTATGCGCCGCGGCACGTCGCGCGTCGATGAAGCCTTCAAGATCTTCACCGCCGTTTCGCTCACCACCGTCAGCACGCTGGTGATTAACACGCTACTGCTTGAATTCGGCTCCGAAGATCTGCCTTGGACCCGCGATGTGCTGGTCTGGAGCTGGTTCAGCGCCATTGTGGGCTGTATCGCCCTGCGCAGCCTGCATCGTGTCGTAGTCAATTGGTTGCGCCAACACGGCATCGATATCCGGCGCGTGCTCATCGTCGGCGCCCGCGAACCCGGCCAACTGGTCTGGGACACGATCCGTCGCCGGCCTCAACTCGGCTACCGCGTCCAGGGCTTCCTCTCCGACAGCAGCCCGGCCGGCACGCTTGTACAAGGGTTGCCCGTCCTCGGCCGCACGGCCCAACTCGGTCGCGTCGTGCGCGCTACACAGGCCGACGAGGTGATCATCGCGCTCTCCGGGCGCTCCACCTATGATCTGGTCGATATCATCACCCTCGCCGAAGATGAAGCTGTGACGATCAAGGTCTACCCCGACACGTTCCAACTGATCACCAACAACGATGTTTCAATCGGCGACTTGAGCGACCTGCCGCTGATCAGCGTAAAGAACGCCGCTCTCGATAATCCCTGGAATCGCGCGCTTAAACGCGGCCTCGATATTGGCTTCGCTACAGCCGTGCTTTTGCTCGGCGCACCGGTGCTGATGCTGATTGCACTGGCGATCCGCATCGATTCGCGTGGCCCGGTCTTCTTCTTGCAAGAGCGCGTCGGGATGGACAACCAGCCCTTCTGGATGCTGAAATTCCGCACCATGCGCGTTGATGCCGAACAGTTCGGCACCTGGACGACCGCCAACGACCCGCGCGTCACGCGCATGGGCAAACTGTTGCGCCGCACCAGCCTCGACGAACTGCCCCAACTGATCAATGTATTGATCGGCGATATGAGTGTGGTCGGGCCGCGCCCCGAACAGGCGCGCTGGGTCGAGCAGTTCAGCCAGAAGATCCCGCGCTACATGCGCCGCCACAAAGAGAAGGCCGGCCTCACCGGCTGGGCGCAAGTTAATGGGTTGCGCGGCGACACCAGCATTGAAGAACGTACTCGCTACGACCTCTACTACATCGAGAATTGGTCGCTCCTCTTCGATATCAAAATCATTCTACGCACGATCGCTCATTTCCTGACTGGGAAGCAAGAAAACGCGTATTGACCCGACTGGTCAATAGGTGTATAATACAGCGCGGTTGCGATTGAGAAATCGTAACCCTGGTAAATCTCGCCCCCTGGCGCCCGGACCGTGCATATGTACGGCACAGCGTTCGATCCGCATCAGCAGTCAGAGGTGACGTTGAGCGCGTGCGGCCTCCAGATGGGCTTGCGTGAGGCAGTATGGACGTTTGTCACAATCGATGTGCGCAGGCACTGCGCCAGATTAACTGCATGTACACGCAGCCAGGGCGAGGTAGGTTCGTAACCCACTCCTCGCGCGGGTAGCTCTTTCACGCTCCCGCACCCTTCCGGCTCCTGCTCATCGTGCAGGGGCTTTTTTGATCCCCAACGCAGTGCCGCTGTTCACACCTGTCTGGTAGCGCCGCCGCGCCGCCGGATCTTATCGTGCGCCATTTAGCACGCCCTGTGCCGTTCATCGGCCAGGGTGCGCCTTGGCGTGGCGGACACGCAGATCCGCCCGTACACCGGTCATCATTCATTCAGTGTTCATCATTCATTCAGTGCATTCAGTATGCATCATTCGCTCAGTGCGCTCAGTGTGCTCAGCGCTCATCATTCATTCAGTGTTCATCATTCATTCAGTGCTCAGTGTTCATCATTCACTCAGTGATCCAGGAGGGTATTGGTACAATTGAAGCAACAGACCTATGCCGGCTACATTCACGATCGTTTTGGGCTCAATGGTACGGGGAACCTGACCGATTTTATGGAGCGCCGTGACGGCGACCTCTATTTCGGTGGCCAGGTGAACCTGACTGAACTGGCGCGGCGTCATGGCGCTCCGCTTGAAGTTGTCTACACGCCGCAGATCACCGCTCAGGTGCAGCGAATGTTGAACTGGGCCGCCACGGCTCGCGTCAACGCCGAGTACACCGGCGCGTTTCTCTACGCTTACGCCACCAAGGCCAACTTCGCCGCCGAGGCTGTGCAAACCGCACTCGCCGCCGGCGCCCACTACGAAACGTCGGCCGCTGCCGACGTGGTGATCGCCCACGGGCTCTGGCAACACGGCCAGCTCCCGTCCGACCGGCTGATCTGTTGTAATGGCTCAAAAGAGCCGAACTATCTGGCCGCGATCCGCGCCTTCCGCGCCGATGGCTGCGCCAATGTTGTGCCTGTGCTCGACGACTTGAGCGAGCTCGATGCCATGATCGACAGCCCCGCGCCATTCATGTTCGGCGTGCGCGAGCGTGCCGCCGGCAACCGCGACGGACGCCACCCCGGCAACGACCGCTTCGGCCTCACCGGCGCCGCGATCGAACAGGCGGCCGCCACGATCGCCGCCACGCGGCATTCCCTCGTGCTCTACCACGCAATGGTCGGCAGCCAGATCGAGGATGAGGAGCATTTCCTCGCCACCCTGCGCGACTCGGTTGCGCAATATTGCGCACTGCGCCGCCATGTGCCGAGCCTGCGCTACTTCAACTTCGGCGGCGGCATTCCCACTGCCGGCTACAATTTGGGTTTTAACTTCGACTACGAACGCTTCCTCGGTCGGCTCATGGCTACCATTCGCGACACCTGTGCCGCCTACGAAGTACCCATGCCCGACCTGATCGGCGAGTTCGGACGCTACACTGTCGCCACCCACAGCGTCTTGCTCCTGGAAGTGGGCGCCGTCAAGCCTGGCCAACCCGGCGACCCGGATTGGTACCTGATCAACGGCTCGCTTATGGTCAGCTTGCCCGACAGCGTGCTCGTCGACGGCCAGGAGTTCGTCATCCTGCCGTTGAGCGACTGGGATCGCCCCGTAAAGCCGGTTCGTCTGGCCGGACGGCGCACCTGCGACAGCGACGACGTCTACCCGCGCCCCGATGCGCCGCCGCTCATGCTCCCCGCTGTCGACGCCGGCCTAATGATCGCCATTTGCGGCGTGGGCGCCTACCAACAGATGATCTCCGGTCGCGGCGGCGCGCACCACTGCCTAAGCCCCGAACCAACCCGCGTGATCATCAGCGCGGTGAACGGCCGGCTCGTTTCACGCGTGATCCCCCAGCAAGATCAGGCTACGATCATGCAGTTGCTGGGCTACCCAAACGAACCTGCTGTCGTCACCCTGCCTTTTGCGCGCCCGGCAGCACGTGAGTATGTTGAAGCCCAACGCCCGCTGCGCATTGCTCCGACCCTGATCGACACACCCGCCCGTCGGCGGCAGCGCGAACGCCTACGTTTAGTACGGATGCGCTGAACCCAATTTTGCGCATGCGTGTTACGTATTCCGGACCTGAATACGTAACACGCAACACTCGCTCGCTCACCCCTCAGCCTTCAGCCTTCAGCCTTCAGCCTTTCCTTGTTCCCCCCGTAACTATTTGGTGCGCAACTGCGTTAGTATACATAGCAGACATCGTAGCTATCAAACAAGCCCAAAAGCATCGTTCAAGTGGTAAAATAAACCAGACCAACTTGTACCATCTTCCACTTCCGCTGGTTGCCACCCAACTGCGCACCAACCGTGCAGGGGCGCAAGGAGACTTCGCATGCATATCCTGGTTGCCGACGACGACATCCCAAGCGTCAAGCTTACTTCTTTTGTGCTTGAGGAAGCGGGGTATCGGGTCTGCAAAGCCTATGACGCTACCGGCATCCTAAAGGCTGTCGAGCAGAACAACCCCGACCTCATTTTGCTCGATGTGATGATGCCCAAATCGAGCGGTTTCGACATTTGCCGTCAGATCCGCCGTAACTCTGATGTGCCGATTATCTTTCTTTCCGGACGCTCACAACTCCAGGATCGGGTTATGGGCTTGCAGATCGGCGGCGATGATTACCTTGTTAAACCCTACGAGCCCTCTGAGCTATTGGCTCGCGTCGAAGCTGTGTTGCGGCGACGCAATAGCGACATGCTGAATCCTTCCTCACGACTGAGCCAGGGCGATCTTACGCTCGACCCGGTTGAGCACAAAGTGTTGTTCAGCGATGGGCGTGCTGTAGAACTAACGCCGCTTGAGTTCCGCCTGCTTTACTATATGATGAAGAACTCAGGGCGCATTCTCAACATCAGTCAGATTCTGAGCAAGGTTTGGGGTTATGATTACGAAGGCGAGAGCAACCTCGTTGCCGTTTACATCCGTCGCCTGCGCACGAAAGTAGAAAAAGATCCCGAACACCCGCGCCATGTGATCACAGTCCGAAACCTGGGATATAAGTTTGAAGCCTGACGACCGAACCGCATAAACACCAATGGGGGCCGTTGCAGTGCAGCTGGCCCCTGTTGGTGTTTATGGTTGTCATGCCGCCACGCTGGCGGTACAGCGCCTGTACGGATGAAACGTACAGGACTACAAGGAAATCCCAGCGATGGCCGCCACCGATCCGTTTTTCGTGCGCGCCCAACCATGGCTTCGCTCAAACTTGCGTGAGCGCCTCCGGGCGATCTTACCATTACCAGTGCTAGCTTTAGCCTGGTGGTTTGCTGCTATGCCGTTGAGCCCGCTAGTAACGCTCGGCATGGTGTTCTATGCAATCGCGAATCTAGTGTTGCTGGCGCTGCTTCGCCGCACACCTGTCGATGACCAACCCCGGCGTACGCTTGGCCTGCTGATCACGTCTGCGCTCAGCGATGCCGCCCTGGCTGGCTGGTTATTGTTGTACGCCGGGCCACTTAGCCTAGGCATCTTCCCGATCTATGCTATGTTCGGGATGAAGGCATTGCACTATCGCCGGCAGTTCCTCTGGGTCTTGTTGGTTCCCGCGCTCCTCGGCCCGTTTTACCTCTCAACGCTCTATCTGCAAACGCGTGGCTCAACCGGACTTACCCCCGAACAGGCGCTGGCCTATTGGGGGCTGGTATTGGGCAGCATTGCGTTCATCGGCCTCTTGTTGCTGCTGAGCGAGTATCGGTTGCGCGAGGCGCGCCGCTTAGGCCGGGAGCTTGCTCAACAAGAGACTGAGCACACGGAGCGCGTCCATGAACTCGAAGGCGCCAACAACGACCTTCGTGCGCGGATTCGCCGTCAGCAAGCTTTGGAGGAAAGCCTTCGCGCGATCACGGGTTCGCTCAGCCTCGATGATGTACTCAGCCAGATCCTCGACTCGATGCTCCAGATGCTCGGTACGCCCCGCGTCAGCGCTGCGGCGCTCTCGTTGACCGATCCCACTGGTGGTTTTACCCATCGAACCGTTAAGAGCGATCCCCAAGCTCCTACCGAATGGGCCGATCCACTGGCCCGGTATGTAGTTGATCAGGAGGGGCCTGTTGTCGTGGGCGATGCACTCCAGGAGCGCGAGTGGCGTAATCTGCAGCGCAGCGGTGTAATGGCCGCCCTAAGTGTGCCTCTGGTTGACCCTGACGGGATGGTGCGCGGTGCGCTCACAATCGTCAGCCCGCAGCGCCACGCCTTTACGCTCACCGAAGCGCGGCACCTCACCTCGTTTAGTATCCAGGCCAGTGTGGCGATCAGCAACGCCAAGTTGCATACCGCCCTCGCCAGCCAGCGTGTACTTCTTGAGGCCGTACTCCGCGATATCGGCGATGGCCTGGTTGTCCTCGACAATAAAAGCAATGCCGTGATCAGTAATCCATCGGCAGTTCAGGCGCTCCAACATAGCGACGCCTATAACGGGGCGCTCCGCGATGAAATCGGTCGCATTAGCGACGAATTGCGCGTTCGCCGCATACCGATGCTCAGCCGGGCGCTCAAAGTTGGTGACGAGGATCACGAACGACACTACCAATTGTATGCATCCCTGGTTCATAGCGATGAACACGATGGCGACCATGTCGCAATTGTGCTCCACGATATTACCGACCAGACGCTGCAGGAACGCACCCGGGTCGAGTTTATCTCAATGGTGTCGCATGAATTGCGCAATCCGCTTAATACGCTCAATGGCTTCCTCAAGGTAGTCTTGCAGGGCAAAGCCGGCGAATTGAACGAGTTGCAGCGCGAATTCCTTGGCCTCGCCGACAGCCAGGCCGATGCGCTTAAGGGTCGGATCACTGAACTACTTGAGTTTAATCGCCTCGAAGCCGGCCGCATGCGCGTGCAACCCCAGTGGGCTGATCTCACCGATCTGGTGGTGCAGACATGTTCACGCTTTCGCATTCAAGCTGAACAATTCGGTCTATCGATCGATTACGCCTTGCCTGACCATATTCCGACCTTGATGATGGACAGCGACCGCATTGGTCAGGTGCTCACGAACCTGATCGAGAATGCGATGAAGGCGACACCAACCGATGGTTTGATTGTTGTGAGTGTAACCGTACTGGATCAAGAAGTTCAAGTTCATGTGAATGATACAGGCGTAGGTATTCCGCCCGAACAACAAGAGAAGATCTTCAGCCGCTACTATCGGCTTGAAGAGCGCAACTCCAAACATGGCGTCCACCTTGGGCTCGGGTTGTCGATCTGCCAGCAAATTGTTGAAGGGCATAATGGGCGGCTCTGGGTCGAGAGCACGATTGGTGAAGGCAGTCGGTTTACATTCAGCCTACCAATTGTGAAACGTATTCAGATTGTTCCTGAGGCAATCGCCTCGTAATATGGTATAGTAATGGTTAAGATATTTGGACTGGGTAGAAGCGAGGTAAGCGGGTGAACATTGCACTAATTGCGCTTTCCCATACAGGGAAGCGGCTCACACCGCCACTAACCATGGCTTACCTGGCAACGCTGCTTGAACAGCGGCGTCATATTGTGCGCATCTACGACTTGGCGCTTGAGCCGCAATTGCCACTGACGACGGCGTTACGTCCGCTGCACTCGTTTCGGCCGCATGTTGTCATTCTCAGCGGAGATCGCGAAGAACTGCTCGTTGCAGCCGTCAATGTACTCAAGCTAGAGCAGCATACTCACGTATTATCGACGCCAATGAGCCGCACCGGCCTGGATGCGCCGCATGTCTGCGCATCAGTCCTCACATGGTTGCACCGCCAGGAGAACGCCGATGGGGTCGGCACCGGCAGTGAGATCGACCCAACGAACGGCCTGGACGAACTGCCTTTTCCGGCCCGCCACTTGCTCTCGCTGGAACATTATGAACTGCGGGCTGTCGGCGGTGAACTCCAGACGACAGTACCGATTGGCGCCTTAGGGCCGGAACATCAGGTTGTTTTGCGCTCGCCGACACAGATCGTCGCCGAGTTACGTAGCATTTCGCACGAATTCGGCCTTCGGCACTATTTGTTCCCGGACTTGCCGATCACAATTGATGGAACCTGGCTATTCGAGTTGCTGACCCGCATGTGCGACGCTAATCTGGGCATCGGCTGGGAGGCTACTGCCGACGCCGATCAGCTTGAGGAGGCAGCGATCGAACATCTGGCGCGGGCCGGATGCGAGGCGCTTTGCTTTGATCTCGACGCTGCGCTGGTGTTTGAGTCGACGGAAACCCGCACACGCCTGCGCACGGTTGTTGATCATGCGCGGGCCCAAGGCATTTTTCTGCGCGCGAATGTCAAGATCGAACCGCCCTACGAATCGGTGCCGCGTCTTGTGGATGTTGCCGCTACATTTGGCCTTGATGACGTCAGCTTTGATGTGTTGAATGCCGAGGCTGTCGGCATCAGTTCAGAGAATTCGCAGATCCAGGCGATGGTGCGCCAACTCTACGATGCGGGGCGGGATCGCCAGCGCTTCATCAGCCGCTTTGGCCCAGCTTTGGGGAATCTGATCTGGCGCTTGCGCGGCCCACAACGCTCCCCAACCAAAAGCCTAGATGATGACGGCTTAGCGGTGTAATCAGGCAGCAATCGCGACCCAACCCAGGCTCAAAAGCATTGCAAAGGCGCGTCGCGACGCGCCTTTACGGTTTCAGGAAGTTCGTCACACGCTGATGCACGGCCTGAAGGTGCGGGCCTTCCGTCAGCAACTGATGGCCGGTATTATCCCACCAGATCAATTCACGCTCAGGGCTGCCGATATGCGTTTGAATGAGATCAGCGCTATCGAGCGGAGCTACAAGATCGTTGCGGCCATGCATAATCAGCGCCGGCGTAGTAACCTGCGGCAAGGTAATGCGGGCTTGCGCAACGACCTGGCGCAACTCATCGAGCGCCCCAACTGAGATCTTTACCGCCCGGCGCACCTCCGCCTGAACCTGCAAGTCGTCGAGGTCTAGCTCGGGCCGCCGGGCGAGGATCTGCGCACGTATATCAGGATCGCTAAAATCAGCGCGTTCCATAGGGTAAAACCAGGGTACAACATAGCGGGCAACCGCCAACACATTTACTCGCCAATCGCCGGCGAGGCGTAACGGGGTTGCCAGTAACGCCAACTGGTGTACCGGGTATTGCGCGGCGAGCAGGAGTGCAAGCGCTCCACCAAGAGAGAAGCCAACGACACTCACCCGGCGACAGCGGGTGGCGAGATCCGCGTGAGCCTGGACGACAACGGCTAACCAATCGGCCCAACGCACCACTGCCAGCGCTTCGGGTGGATCGCCGTGGCCAGGTAACCGCACCCCAAGCACGGTACGCCCTGAGCGCGCTAAGCCAACGCCGAGATCGCGCATCTCAAAGGGCCCACCGGTAAAGCCGTGAATAAGGAGTACCCCGTGGTCGTCGCCGGAAAAGAAAAATGGATCGTACACCATAATGCAAACTGTTGGAAGCAGCCTAAACGGTCAGCAGATGGCGGAACGTCTTCAGGTTACGGGCGCCAATCCCGGGCACTTCCGTCAACTCCTCGATACTGCGGAACGGGCCGTTTTTGGTGCGATAGCGCACGATCCGTTCGGCGATCACCGCACCAATGCCGGGCAGTGCAATCAGGGTGTCCAGATCGGCGGTATTGACATTGACCGACCCAGACGGTTCCGCGACGGCATCAGGAGTGACCGACGCAGCCAGAGTACGCACGGCATCGGCAGCATCACCGACAGCCCGCGATGAGCCTACATTGGCAGCAACTTCACGCGCCTGCTCGGCCACGTCAGTTGCTTTTTCCTGGGCCTGCTCGGCCACCTCGGCAGCCTTTTCCTTGGCCTGTTCCGCCGCTTCCGTCACCTGCTCGGCCACGTCAGTTGCTTTTTCCTGGGCCTGTTCCGCTACCTCGGCAGCTTTTTCTTGGCCTTGCTCGACAACTTCCGTCGCCTGCTCGGCCACGTCAGTTGCTTTTTCCTGGGCCTCCCCCGCCACCTCGGCGACCTTTTCCTTGGCCTGATCAACCGCCGCACCCAATGTCGCCTGAGCCTGTTCAAAAGCCTCGGTGCCGGCGGCTACAGCGTTTTCGGCAACCTCACGCACCTGTTCAGTAACATTAGCGGCAGCTTGTTTTGCACGATCAGCCATAGCGGCCATAGATGGTGGTGCGCCACGGTGAACACGCGTGAGAATACGGCGCGGCGTTCCTGAAGCATCAGCACCCAGCGCTGCAGCGGGCGATGGATTCGGCGGCGCAGCGGGCGGCGGTGCAGGCGGTAAGAAGGCCTCGACCTCGCGGCGGGCCCGCCAGCGCCACAAGAGATAGGCGACAATAGCTAGCGACGCCAGCCAGAAGATCCGAGGAGGGCGAGCCATAATGAGTACTCCTGTCGTGAGCGGCATCCAAGAGGCGGGCAACTTTACCACAACAGCGCCAGAGCGCACCAGCCAGACGGCTGGGATCAGAGCTGTGTTTTTCCAACGAGCGAACGGAGCAAAGTCAGATTCTCAATATCTTCAGCCATATCATCGCCCTTGGGCGTCTCGATGATCATCGGCACCGCTTGAAACCGCGGATCATTCACCAGCAAGCGAAATGCTTCCAGGCCGATATAGCCCTGCCCGATATGGTTATGCCGATCGACGCGGCTACCGAGATCTTTCTGCGAGTCGTTCAGGTGAAACGCTTTGATCCGTTCCAGACCGATCAGGCGGTCGAATTCGGCGAAGGTGGCCTGATAGGTCGCCTCATCGCGAATATCATAACCGGCCGCAAAGATATGGCATGTATCAACGCATACGCCGAGGCGGTCGTGGTAGGGGATCAACTCGAAGAGGCGCGCGATATGCTCAAAGCGATTGCCGAGCGCCGTGCCCTGGCCGGCGGTTGTCTCCAGCAGCACCATTGTTGTGCCGCCTGCACCCTCACTAAACAGCCGCTTGAAGGCTTCGGCCTCGCGCAGCAAGCCCGTCTCCTCACCACTGCCGGTGTGAGCGCCGGGATGGGTAACGATGTAAGGGATCTTCAACGTCGCGCAGCGTTCCAATTCATGGGCAAAAGCGGCGATCGACTTCGCCCAGAGTTCGTCGGTGGGCGAAGCGAGGTTAATCAAATAGGAGTCGTGAACAATCACGGGGCCAATACCGGTGCGCGCCTGTTCAGCATGGTAGGCTGCAACTTCTTCCGGCGCGAGCGGCTTGGCGTTCCACTGACGTTCGCTCTTACTGAAGATCTGCATTGTCTCGCAGCCGACATGCTCGCCACGGGCGAAAGCTTTTGAGACACCGCTTGAGATAGACATATGGGCGCCGAAGGGCATAGTAATCCTTACAGAATTCAGCAGACAGAATTCAGTATTCAGGCGGCGGACGCAGCATAACAATCCACCTTCTGAGCCATTGGGCACGCGCTACGTTACGTCATTATAGCACGCAGATCATCCGGCTGATTTGGTGAAGGCGGCGGACCGTTCGGCAATAGCTATTTTGCCCGACGGCAGCGCTCGGAGCAATAACGCACGGCTTCCCAATTTGCGGCCCACTTCTTCCGCCACTCGAATGGGCGACCACACGTCGCGCAGATCTTCGTCGGCAGTTGGCCCTTGCGGCGCGGCGTGCGCTCGGTAGCATTTGTCTCACGCGTACGAGCCATTACATTCATTCTTAAGCATACGCCTGGCTTTCAGCAATTACTTGGCATAGTGTAGAGGGAAGCTAATCAGGATGTCAAGGCACAACGCGCACCTTCAGACAAGTTGAAACGGTATAGAGCTATTGAAGCTCCCAATTCAATCTGAGGTGCCCACATATGACTACTGCTCCATGGATCGATTGGCTCCTCAACCTGTTCTTCCCCGATCGCTGCGTACAGTGCGGACAGACCGGCACGTTGTTCTGCCCGCGTTGCTGTGCCAAATTACGGCCATATCCGCTTGATGACGCCCCGGCAGGCCTCAACGGCGTAGCCGTGGCATGGCTCTACGAAGGCGGCTTGCGCAAGGCCATCCATCGCATGAAATACACCGGCGCGCGGCGTATGGCCCAACCGCTGGGCGCGATGATCGCCGTGGCGGCCCAACACCAGTTGCCCCCCGCCGATGCCGTGCTGCCCGTGCCGCTCCATGCTGATCGGTTGGCTGAACGTGGGTTCAATCAGGCTGAAGAGTTGGCTCGGCAGGTCGCTCAGCGCAATGGCCTTCCACTGCTCTGTACAGGATTGGAGCGCCAACGCGACACCGGCCATCAGGCCGGATTGAGCCGGGCGGAACGACGCACCAACATCGCCGGAGCGTTCGTCTGGCGCGCCAACCAGCCACCGCCGCTGCGCGTGATCCTGGTCGATGATGTGCTGACAACCGGCGCAACGCTGGTGGCCTGCGCCGATGCGCTGCGGGCAGCCGGCAGCCGGGAGGTGTATGCAGCGGCATTGGCCCGCAGCCTGGCGCCGGATCAACCTATGTGTCCAGGTGCAGAAAAAGGGTATGCTACAATAACGATCAGTGCAGCAAAGGGGGCAAACGATGTCGACCCGAGCACGGCGCGGCGCTCTGCCGCCCATCGAGATTCAGTACCACCTGCCGCCCGAAGACCAGCCGCTCGTCGATCTCCTGGTCACGGAGGACGATAAGCCGGTGGATAATCTCTTTGCGGAGAAGCAGCGCCGGTTGCTGGTTGATCCACTCTATGCCTCATGGCGCGGCGGACCAACCGGACGCGCGTTTATTGCGGCGTCGGATGTGGGCATTTTCCCGGCGGTGCGTGAACCACCGCTGGCGCCCGATGCCTTTCTGAGTGTGGATGTACGCCTCGCCGAGCCGCTCGACACACGGGGCAGGGCCTACTTCTTCTGGGAGTACGGCAAGCCACCCGATGTTGTCGTTGAAGTTGTCTCCAACCATAAGGGCGGTGAGATCACGCGCAAGCTCCAACGTTATGCGCAAATGGGTATTCCCTACTATGCGATTTTTGATCGCTCGAACCGATTGCGCCGGGGTATGTTGCGGCTCTTCCGCCTGGGTAATACCGGCTACGATCCGGTACCAGATCTATGGATGCCGGAAGTCGAACTCGGTTTCACGATCTGGCATGGCTCTTATGAAGAAGCGCCGAATAGCTGGCTCCGCTGGTGCAATGCCGCTGAGCAGGTGTATGCCACCGGCGCCGAACTGGCGTTGCAAGCACGGATTGACGCCGAGCAGGAACGCACCCGCGCCGAGCAGGAACACGCTCGCGCTGAACAGGAACGCACCCGCGCTGAGCAGGAACGCACCCGCGCTGAGCAGGAACGCACCCGCGCTGAGCAGGAACGCACCCGCGCTGAGCAACTAGCGGCCCGTTTACGTGCATTAGGTATTGATCCAGATGAAGAAGTGGTTGAGTGATCAGTCTGCGAACGGTCAGACTATTTAGACTGTCACACTGCGAACTAATAAGAGGGAAGGAACGCCGATGTTTGAATCCCAGGAACAGATTAAGGCCGCCCAGGAGCACTGGAAGCAGCAGACGCTCTGGCCGGCGCTAGAACGCAATCCCGAGCGCGATACACGTTTTATGACTACCAGCAGCGCCCCGATTGAACGGCTCTATACCCCGCTTGATCTGGCCGATAGCGACTACATGCGCGATATTGCCCATCCCGGTGAGTATCCGTACACCCGTGGCATTCACCCCACTGGCTATCGTGGCAAAATCTGGACGATGCGCATGTTCGCCGGCTTCGGCATGGCCGAGGAGACGAATGCACGCTTTCACTACCTGCTCGGCCAAGGGCAGACCGGATTGTCGATCGCCTTCGACATGCCGACCCTCTATGGGCGCGACACCGATCACCCGCTGGTGGAAGGCGAGTTCGGCAAGTGCGGGGTAGGCGTAAGTTCGTTGGCGGACATGGAGATCTTGCTTGACGGCCTGCCGCTCGAAAAGATCTCGACGTCGATGACGATCAACTCGCCGGCGGCGATGATTTGGGCGATGTACCTGGTCGCGGCGGAAAAGCGCGGTGTACCCTGGACCCAACTGCGCGGCACGCTCCAAAACGACATCCTCAAAGAGTATATTGCCCAGAACGAGTATATCTTTCCGCCCGAGCCGAGCATGCGCCTTGTGACGGATACCATCGAGTTCGCCAGCCGGTATGTGCCGCAGTGGAACCCGGTGAGCGTGAGCGGCTACCACATCCGCGAGGCGGGTAGCACTGCCGTCCAGGAACTGGCCTTCACCCTGGCCGACGGTTTTGCCTATGTCGAGGCCGCCCTGGAGCGTGGGCTGGACATCGACGACTTTGCGCCGCGGATCTCCTTCTTTTTTAATGCCCACAACGATTTCTTCGAGGAGATTGCCAAATACCGCGCCGCACGGCGGATCTGGGCCCGCGCGATGCGCGAAACGTATGGCGCGCAGAAAGAACGCTCGTGGTGGTTGCGCTTCCACACCCAGACGGCCGGCTGCTCGCTGACGGCGCAGCAACCTGAAGTGAATATTGTGCGGACGGCGATCCAGGCGCTGGCGGCCGTGATCGGCGGCACGCAGAGCCTGCACACCAACTCGATGGACGAAGCGCTGGCGCTGCCCTCAGAGAAGGCAGTTACCATCGCGCTGCGCACTCAACAGGTGATCGCCGGCGAAAGCGGGGTTACGAACACGGTCGATCCATTAGGCGGGAGCTATTTTGTCGAAGCGCTGACCAACCGCATGGAGGAAGAGGCGAACGCCTACTTTACGGCGATCAATGCGCAGGGTGGGGTGATCGCGGCCATCCGCAACGGTTTCTTCCAACGGGAGATCGCCGACGCCGCCTACCGCTACCAGCAAGAGATCGATGGCGGCGAGCGCGAGATTGTGGCTGTCAATGCCTACGCCGACAAAGCGCCGCTGGCGATCCCGATTCTGGCGATGGACCCCGAGGGCGAGCGCAAGCACATGGATCGCCTCACCCGCGTGCGCACCGAGCGCGACAAAACGCTGGTGGAGCAACGCCTCGCTGAACTACGCACCGTTGCCGCCGGCGCAGACAATATGATGCCGGCTATCCTCGACTGTGTGCGCGCCTACTGCACCGTCGGTGAGATGTGCGATGTGCTGCGCGGGGTGTTTGGGGTGTATCAGGAAACTGTGGTAGTTTGAGGCCTGATGTTTGAGATGATGTAAGTCTTGTGTTTACACCGACACAATCCGGCCCGCATACGCTGTTTGTTATGCCGATCATCACAGGTATTCCGTTAGTGCATATCCGCATCGAAGACCCGCTCAAGCGTGACGGCGAGCGGGTGGAAGGGTACTAGCGCACTGAGCGGAATAATTGAGCCACTGAGGCGCTGATTCTGGCGGCGCGCCGCACTCGCGCCGGCAGTAAGCAGGCGCAGTGCATATCTGTTGTTGTAGGTACAGTTGGTCATGTTGATCCTCACACCCATTGTGTTCGGAATTGCGTGGTGGCTTGGGCTCTACCTGATCGTTCGCGATCCGCGTAACCCGCTGTTGCGCCGCTCCGTTATGGTGGACCCCATGTCAAGCACAATCGTTGCGCCAGTTTTCCGTATGGTGCCTCCCGACACCGTGCTCAAACGCTTGACACCGCGTGGAGGGCGGGGAGGGGGGGGGGGGGGGCGCCGCCCCGGCGCGGGGGGGGCCCCCCCCCCCCCCACCCAAAAAACCAACCGCGCCCA
>JBBRUG010000100.1:0-17519 GCA_038247995.1 Chloroflexales bacterium
GCTCGCTACGATCGACGCCGGCCGTTTGGCATCTGGCTAAAGCGTATCGCCATCAACAAATGCCGCGATTGGCGCCGCCGTCGTGCTGTGCGCCAGTTTTTCTACAAGGCCGGGCTGTGGCGCGCATGATCGGCCATATAACTTACCTTAGCGAACCTTCATTAGAAGCGAAGTTCGGGCGCAGCTTCCAGCACACCACTGCGCCGACCTTTACGCTGGAGCCGGAGTTTGCGGTCGAGAGTTACCTCGCTTACCAGGGCGCCAGCTTTAATGCCCGCTTCGATGCCAACAGCTACCTCTACATCACTAAGGCGATGGATTATTGGGATCTGCCGGGCCGTTATGGGTCGCTCGAAGCGGCGCTGGAGCGTGTTACCGCGCGTGTGCTGTTACTCTCCTTCAACACCGACTGGCTCTACCCAACTGCCGAATCTGCCGCAATCGCCACCGCATTACACGCCGTCGGCCGTTCGGCGCTGCACGTCGATCTGCCTACCAGCGCCGGCCACGATGCCTTCCTGATCGAAAGTACCGCCCAGGCGCCGCTTGTTACGCGGTTTTTGGACGAAACGGCACGCTAACCCGCCGCGCCCGCCGCGCCACCGCCGCCACCGCCGAGCCGCGCCCTGAAGAGCGCGGCTCGGTCGTTGACCGCCGGCGTTCGGGCTGAAGCCCTCCGCCGAGAGGGTGAATCCCTCCGCCGCGAGTTGTCGCCGTTTTGCCGTTTGCCGTTTGCCGTTTGCCCTTCCCCGCCTCATCCCAATCTCATCTATAGCTCAGAAACGCCTGTGGTATACTCAGGCCGTTCAGTAAAGGAGTATATGTCGCTCAGGTGAGCGCATCACACATTGCCTATGTTACGTGACCGCAAGTATCGCCGCACTTATGGCGGCAACCGTGAACCGCGCCGACCGGCGCACCCAGGCCTTTTGCGTGGCCGCGCCGCTCCGGCTGCGCCCGCCTTGCCGATGGGCCGCATGTTGGGCCAACTGCTCGCTATTACGCTGGTCGTTGGCGCGCTGATCGCCGCCGCCGCTTTTGGGGTAGCCTACAACGCCTACGCTCAGACTGCCGCCAGCCTCGCCCCGCGCCTCGCCGCCCTCGATGATCGCGAACTGTTCCAGACCTCGCGGATCTTCGATCGCAACGGCACGCTGCTCTACGAATTCTTCGATGCCGGGAAACGTACCAACGTCCCGATCGACCAGATCTCACCACTATTGATCCAGGCCACGGTCGCGGTCGAAGACCAGACCTTCTTTACGAATCCTGGCATCGACTTGCGCGGGATTGTGCGCACGCTACTGAGCAGCCTGCAAGCCGGCGAAGAGACCGGCGGCGCATCAACGATCACCCAACAGGTGATCAAAAATAGCGTACTGACGGTTGAAGAGCGCGCTCCCGACCTGCGCTATGACCGCAAGCTCAAAGAGATTATTCTCGCGCAGGAACTCGACACCGTCCTTAGCAAAGACGAAGTGCTGGAGTTATACCTTAACGAGAACTTCTACGGCAACCTGGCTTATGGCATTCAAGCTGCCAGCGAAGTCTATTTTGGCACGAACGCCAGCGACCTCACGCTCGCCCAGGCCTCGCTCCTCGCCGGTCTGCCCCAACTTCCCACACTTTATAACCCGATCAACTACCTGGAGCGTGATGCGCAAGGCGGTTTTCTGCGCGGCGTACGCCTCGAAGAAGGCTGGCTTAACCCTGAGTATGGCTTGCCCGAAGGCATTGCCGCGCCGCGTGCCCGCCAGATTGCCGTGCTCCGCCGGATGGTCGAGGACGAGTATGTGACCGAGGCCGAGGCTCGCGCTGCTGTAGCGGCGACACTGCGCTTCGCCCCCCAGGAAGTGCCGCTCAACGCGCCGCATTTCGTCTTCTATGTGCGCGATCAACTGCTGGAGCGCTACGGCAACGAGATCCTCAACGGCGGCGGCCTGCGCATCACTACCACGCTCGATCTCGATCTACAGCGGATGGTGCAAGAGCGCGCCTACGAGCGGATCACCGAACTGGACGAGCGCAATATTCACAATGCCGCCGTGGTGGTGATGCAGCCAAACAGCGGCCAGGTGCTCGCGATGGTGGGCAGTATTGATTACAACGCCGTTGAAACGACCACTATTGCCGGCGAAACCGGCAATGTGCTCGACGGTCAGGTGAATGTCACCACGCGCGAACGTCAACCCGGCTCGGCGCTCAAGCCGTTTACCTTCCTCTCGGCAATGGAACAGGGCATGACCCCGGAGACCGTGATCTGGGATGTGCCGACTGAGTTCCCGATCGGTGACGGTCAATGGTATGCGCCGCTAAACTATAATTCGCGCTGGAATGGCCCAGTACGCATGCGTACCGCCCTGGCAAACTCGCTCAATATGCCCGCGATTAAGGCGCTCAAGTTCGCCGGCATTCCCGAAACGATCGACTTGCTTGATCGCATGGGGATCAAGCAGGGGCTTAAGCGCGGCGCCGATTTCTACGGCCTGTCGCTGACCCTCGGCGGTGGCGAGGTAACGCCGCTCGAACTGACCACGGCCTACAATACGCTGGCCAGCAACGGGCAGTACTACCCGCCGATTTCGATCCTGGAGATTGTCGATGGCACGGGCCAAACGCTGGAAAGCTTCACGCCCGACGCCGGCGAAGAAGTGGTTGAGCCGGAATTGGCCGCGATTGTCACCGATATGCTCAGCGAGGATCGCGCCCGCGCCGCGATCTGGGGGCTGAACAGTCCCCTCAAGCTCTCGCTGCCCGCCGCCGTGAAGACCGGCACCAGTAACGACTGGCGCGATGCCTGGGCCGCCGGTTATACGCCGTTTGTCACCGTGGGCGTCTGGACGGGCAACAGCAATAACGAGCCAACGGCGCGTGTCGAGAGTCTTACCGGCGGCGGCATCATCTGGCGCAATGTGATGGAGGAGATCTTCGTCTGGGTTCGCGAAGACCCGCGTTATGCCGCGCTCTTCGCCGAACCCTTCGCCGATAGCACGATTCCGGCCGAGTTCGCCATGCCCGAAGAAGATGTCTGGAGCCGGCCAATCTGCGAACTGCCCGGATCATTTGGCGGCTACAGCGCCGAACTCTTCACCCGCCCAATGCTCGCCGGCATGATCTCGCCGACCCTGACGCTTGCGCCTGGGCCAGAGCTCGACGCGCGCCTGCGCAACACGTCAATCCCGTGCGATGCCTTCACGAAGGCGCAGATAGCCCGCGTGCCGGCCCTCGAAGATTGGTCGCCCACCGGTGAACTGTTGATCACGGCGCAACCCCCCGCGCCGGCTGAGGGCGAAACACCCAACGCTAGCGATGTAACCAGCCTGAGTGGTGGCGCCTATTGCCGACCGATCGAGGGCGTGGTTATTCCAGAGCAGCTCTTGCGCGAGATTTATGTGTGGAAGACACCGCCGGCCGACCCATTGGAGCGAGTCGAGTACCGCTGGGAAGGCGGCAGTGCAAGCACATCGCAACGGGTCGAAGATCTGCCTGATTGCGCCGCCGAGATGTTTGAGGCGCCGATTGAAGAGCCGCCGGTAGCCGGAGCGATCAAGATGCCGGATCTGATCCGCCTCGGTGAGAACCAGGCCAAGGATGCACTGACGGCATTGGGAATTGGGATCGACCAGATCCGGGTCGATTACCAGATCCGCGCCCGCATCCCGGAGATCTTCGATCGCTTTGCAGCATATACGGTGGTAAGCACCTCGCCGGCATTCGATGAGTGGATCTTACCCGGCTCAACGGTGATCCTTGGCATCCGCTCACCCAGCGAAACCGAAGTCCCGCAACCCGACCCGGTTGAACCGCCACCCGGCGAACCGCTGCCGAGTGAGCCGCCGCCGAGTGAGCCACCGTCGAGTGAGCCACCGCCGAGTGAACCACCGCCCGACGACGGCGGCAATGGCGGCGAGTTGCCAATTCCGCTTCCGCCACAGCCGATCGTGCCGCAACCAATCCCGCTGCCGTAGGCACAATGCCGTAGGGACGAAGCGCGCTTCGTCCCTACGGCGTCTCCGTCCCTACGCAACTCCACACGCCACGCATCGTCCGTCACTGGTATTATTCGTCGGTTGCCTCGATCTGGTGTACAATCGCGGTATGGACGAGACGCAACGCAATCGATTAAAGCTCCAGGCCGCGATTTATGCGGCGGACCGGATCGAAGCCGGCATGGTTGTGGGTCTAGGCTACGGCAGCACGGCACTGCTTGCCGTGCGGCGGATCGCGGCGCGGCTGAACGAAGGCGAGTTGCACGGCATTGTCGGCGTGCCCTGCGCCGAAGTTACGGCAACGCTCGCCGGCGAACTTGGCATTCCGCTGACTCGCCTCGACGATGTGCCTGCCGTTGATCTCACCATCGACGGCGCCGACGAGGTCGATCCACAGCTCAACCTGATTAAAGGCGGTGGTGGCGCACTGCTACGCGAGAAGATGGTCGCGCAGGCCAGCCGGCAGGTAATGATTATTGTCGATGCAGGCAAATTGACGCCGGCCCTCGGCACAAATTGGGCCGTGCCGGTTGAAGTTGTAGAGTTCGGCTGGGGCGCTACCGCACGCTGGATCACTGCACAAGGCGCCACGGTGCAGCGCCGCACCACCCCCGACGGTAGCCCCTTCCGCACCGATCAATGCCACTTCATCCTCGATTGCCGCTTTGGGCCGATCGCTGACCCAGCCACGCTTGGGCGCAGCCTGGCCGAACGGGCCGGGATCGTTGAACACGGCCTGTTTGTCGGCCTCACGACTGACCTGGTCGTGGCCGGCGTCGATGGCATCCGCCACGTGCGCGGCGCGAACTAGTCCAACTCGGCGGAAGTTCGCCAGGGGTTGTACGCGGGTTTGCGCCCGCCACAGTGCGGCGTCCGCCGTAGGCGGACGTACGCTTTAGCGTACTAGTGGGAATGCAGAGTGTTCACCCCCGTAAAAGCGCGGAGATTCTATGCACCTCGCTCCTTCCATCCTCACCGCCGATTTTACGCGCCTGGGCGAAGCGGTTACTGAGGCGCTCGACACCGGCATCCGCTGGATCCATCTCGATGTGATGGATGGGCGCTTCGTGCCGAACCTTAGCTTTGGCCCTACGATTGTGCGCGCCCTGCGCCCGCTTGCCAACCAGTACGGCGCGCTCCTCGACGCCCATTTGATGATTGTTGAGCCGGAGCGCTATTTGCAAGAGTTCGCTGACGCCGGCGCCGATATCATTACCGTCCACGCCGAAGTTAGCCCGCATTTGCATCGCACCGTCCAGGCCATCACGCGCCTCGGCAAGCGCCCCGGCGTTGCCCTTAACCCGGCCACATCGCTGAACATGATCGAAGAGATCTTGCCGGATCTTGATCTCGCGCTTATCATGACTGTGAACCCCGGTTTTGGCGGCCAACAAATGATTTCCGGTTGCCTCGACAAAGTCGCCCGCCTGCGCACTATGCGCGACGCACGCGGCCTCAGTACGCACATTCAGGTCGACGGCGGGATCAACCCGGACACAATCAGTGCGGCCCGCAGCGCCGGCGCCGATGTCGCTGTTGTCGGCTCAGCCGTGTTTAACCCGCAGCAGTCGGTCGCCACGGCGGTGGCCGCGTTACGGGCAGCGATGTGATCGGCACGCAGGTGCGTAGGGCCGCGAAGACGTGGGGACGTGGGTATGATCGGAGGGCCGATCGGAGGGCCGATCGGAGGGCCGAAGCGTTCGCACCTGGAAAGTATCGGGATCACAATGAACAATTACATTGCGAATGCTTCGGCCCATCGCCCACACGTCACGCCACCCATCGCTCACACGCCACGCGGCCCACATTGCCCTACCCATCATCTGCCCTCATCCGCCTGGCCTACATCGCCCGGCACGACCATTGATCCGTCCGGTTCCCATCACGTATCAGGAAAATTGTATGATTCTCGCAGGCGACATTGGCGGCACGAAGACGAATCTGGCCTTGTTTGCACACGAAACCGGCCCGCATCAACCACACGTTGAAGCGACGTTTGTGAGCCGGCACTATGCCAGCTTAGAAGCGATCATTCGCGAGTTTCTCGCTGCCAACCCGGTTAATATCGAAGGTGCAGCCTTCGGGGTCGCCGGGCCTGTCGTCAGCGGTCGGGCCACCATCACCAATTTACCCTGGGTGATCGATGTTGAAACGCTGCGCACCGAATTCAGTGTCGCCCGCGTGACGTTGCTGAACGATCTCGAAGCGATTGCCAATGCAGTGCCCATCCTCGAAGCCGACGATGTGGCGGTGCTCAACGCCGGTACACCGATTGCTCCTGGCGCAATTGCGGTAATCGCCCCCGGCACCGGCCTCGGCGAGGCCTTCCTGGTGTGGGAAGGTACCCGTTACGAAGCCCACCCGTCCGAAGGCGGCCACACCAGCTTCGCGCCCACATCGGACACTGAACTGGCCTTGCTCACCTACCTGATGGAGCGCCACGGCCATGTGAGCTATGAGCGGGTCTGTTCAGGGATCGGCATTCCCAACATTTATGCCTATTTTCGCGATGCCGTGTACAATGGCGGTAACCCAGCCATTGCCGCACAAATCGCCGCCGCCGCCGATCCAACGCCGCTGATCTTTGGCGCCGCGCTCGACCCGACCCAGCCTTGTCCGGCGTGTAGCGCCACACTGGAACAGTTCGTGCGCATTCTCGGCGCTGAGTCGGGCAACCTGGCACTGAAGGTGCTCGCCACCGGCGGAATCTACATCGGCGGCGGCATTCCACCGCGCATCCTCGCCGCCCTGCGCAACCCGGCCTTCCTCGCGGCGTTCTGCAACAAAGGCCGCTTCGGCGATTTGCTGATCCAGATGCCGATCAGTGTCATCTTGAACCCGAAGACGGCCCTGTTCGGCGCCGCAAGTGCCGTAATGAAGTGATTGAATAGCAAAGCGGCAAAGCGCCAAAACGGCTTTTTTCACTCCGCTAGGTTACCGTTCTACCGTTCTACCGTTCTACCGCTCCCCCGCTTTACTGCTCCATTATGCTCACATGGCTTTAAGTAACCCGGCCCGCCAGCGCTTTCTCAGCCTGATCCGCCAACCCGATGAGCAGGTGCCGCTTGCCGAGGCGGCCCTGAGCGTGGCCTGGGAGGATCAGGGTGGGCCGGATCCACAACCGATCTTACGTCAACTCGATCGCTTCGCTGCCGACCTGCGCATCCAAATGAACGGCGTTCAGGCAGCCCGCAGCCAGATTGCAATCGTCAATCATTACCTGTTCACCGAACAGGGTTTTTATGGTGATCCACGCTGCTACGAACAGCCCACACCAGCCAATAGCTACCTCGACCGGGTGCTTGAACAGCGCACCGGCCTGCCGATTATGCTCGCGCTGATCTACCTCGAAGTTGGCTGGCGCCTCGATCTGCCCGTGCATGGCCTTGCGCTGCCGGGTCACTTTATTGTGCAATGGGGCGCGCCCGGCAGCCGGATCTTCATCGACCCCTTTAGCAGTGGAACGCTCTGGAGCCGCGACGATTGTGAGCGTCAGATCAGCGAGTTTTATGGCGCAGCCAACCCCGAACTGATTGCATGGGCCATGTTGCCGCCGGCGCGCGGCGCGATCCTAGCTCGCATCCTGCGTAACCTCAAACGGACCCACCTCGCCCGTGACCATGTGCGGCACGCGTTGGCCGCCGTCGAACGGTTACTCGCCCTCGACGCCAGCGACAGCAGCGAACTGCGCGATCGCGGCCTGCTGCGCTTCCGCGCCGGTTATACCTACCCGGCCCTGATCGACCTCGAAGAGTATACCCGCCGTAGCCCGAATGCCAGCGACGTCAACCAGATCCGCGCCTTCGTCAGCGACTTGATGGCCAAATTCGCCGCATTAAATTAGCTGCGCGCCCGCCCATCGCCCGCGCCAACCGCCCGGTACGGGCGACCCATTGTGGTCGCCCTCTTACACAACACTAACATCCCACTAGTACGCCATAGACGCCTGCGTGCTATGCTACACACAGCATACCAGAGGAGGATTCTATGTCGTTTAATACCAACCGGTTCACCCAAAAATCGTATGAGGCGATTGCCGCTGCCCAGAGCGCTGCCGAGCGCAACGGCAACAGCGATGTCCAGCCGGAGCATCTGCTCTACGCCCTGCTTGATCAGGCCGACGGCGTGGTGCCGCAGGTGCTTGCCAAGCTGAACATTCCCGTTGGCGCGCTCAAACAGCAAATCAACGCCGAAATCGGCAAACTGCCGCGCATGAGCGGCGGTAATGTGCAGGTGCAAACGGGTTCGCGCCTGCGCAGTGTGATTCTCAAGGCTCACGATGAGCTCAATCAGTTCGGCGACGAGTATGTCAGCACCGAACACTTGCTGCTCGCCACGCTCGACCATGCCGGCGGCGGCGCCGAGCGTACGCTCAAAGCCAACGGCCTCGACCGCACCCGCCTGATGAGCGCTCTGCGCGAGGTGCGCGGCGCTCAGCGCGTTACCAGCCCGACCCCTGAGGGGACTTATGCCGCGCTCCAGCAGTATGGGCGCGATCTCACCGAGCAGGCCTCACGTAACAAGCTCGACCCAGTGATTGGCCGCGATGAGGAGATCCGGCGCGTGATCCAGATCCTCTCGCGGCGTACCAAGAATAACCCGGTGCTGATTGGCGAGCCGGGCGTCGGCAAAACCGCGATCGTGGAAGGGCTGGCCCAACGGATTGTGCGCGGCGATGTGCCGGAGGCGCTGAAAGACCGCAAGGTTGTCGCACTCGATCTCGGCGCGCTGATCGCCGGCGCCAAATATCGCGGCGAGTTTGAAGAGCGGCTCAAGGCCGTGCTCAAGGAGATCCAGGAACGCGAAGATATCGTGCTCTTTATCGACGAACTGCATACTATGGTCGGCGCGGGCGCTGCCGAGGGCGCCATGGACGCCGGCAATATGCTCAAGCCGATGCTGGCCCGCGGCGAACTGCACCTGGTCGGCGCCACCACGCTCGACGAATACCGCAAGCATATCGAAAAAGACGCCGCCCTGGAACGGCGCTTCCAACCGGTGGTGGTCGATCAGCCCAGCGTCGAAGACACAATCTCGATCTTGCGCGGCCTCAAGGAGCGCTACGAAACCCATCACGGCGTGCGGATCACCGACGGCGCACTCGTGGCGGCCGCCATACTCTCCGACCGCTACATCGCCGACCGCTTCCTACCCGATAAGGCGATCGACCTAATGGACGAAGCGGCGGCGCGGCTGCGCATGGAGATCACCTCCGACCCGCAGGAGCTCGACGATCTCAAGCGGCGCATGATGCAGTTTGAGATCGAGCGCGAGGCGCTGAAGAAGGAGAAGGATCAGGCCAGCAAGGATCGGCTCGAAAAATTGGAGCAGGATCTAGCGAACCTGCGCGAACAGCGCAACGCCGTTGAGGCCCAACTCCAGCGCGAGCGCCAGGAACTGGAGCAGATCCAGAACCTCAAGGAGCAGATCGAGCAGACCCGTGCGGCGATCGAGCAGGCCCAACGCCAGTACGACTACAACAAGGCCGCCGAGTTGCAGTATGGCACGCTGGCCGGCCTGGAATTGCAGCTTCAGGAAGCTGAGGCGCGGATCAGCAACAGCGGTAATGCGCTGCTCCGCCAGGAAGTCAGCGACCAGGACATTGCCGAGGTGATCAGCAAATGGACCAACGTGCCGGTCAGCAAACTGCTGGAGGGCGAAGTTGAGAAGCTGATCAAGATGGAGGAGCGCCTGCATGAGCGCGTCGTCGGCCAGGATGAAGCTGTGGCGGCGGTAGCAAACGCCGTGCGTCGCGCCCGCGCCGGCCTGCAAGATCCGAACCGACCGCTCGGCTCGTTCCTCTTTCTCGGCCCCACCGGCGTAGGTAAAACCGAACTGGCGCGCGCCCTGGCCGAATTCCTCTTCGACGACGAGCACGCCATGGTGCGGATCGACATGTCGGAGTACATGGACAAGCACACCGTGGCCCGCCTGATCGGCGCGCCGCCAGGGTATATCGGCTACGACGAGGGCGGCCAACTCACCGAGGCGGTGCGGCGCAAGCCCTACAGCGTGCTGCTCTTCGACGAGGTGGAAAAAGCCCACCCCGACGTGTTCAACGTACTGCTGCAAGTGCTCGACGACGGACGGCTTACCGACGGCCAGGGCCGGGTAGTGAACTTCAAGAACACCGTTGTGATTATGACAAGTAATATCGCCAGCGCACTGATCCAGGAGATGACCCAGGACGGCGACAGCGAGGATGACGTCCAGCGAGCGGTGCTGAGCGAACTGCGCAACGAGTTCCGGCCTGAATTCTTGAACCGCATCGATGAGACGATCGTGTTTAAGCCGCTTTCGCGTGAGCAGATCGGCCAGATCGTGACGATCCAGCTTGGCCGGTTGCACAAGCTGCTCGCCGACCGCAAGATCGGCCTGGAGCTTACTTCAGCGGCAATAACGCGCCTGGGCGAAGAGGGCTACGACCCGGTGTACGGTGCGCGTCCGCTCAAGCGGGCGATCCAGCAGCGCATCCAGAACCCGCTTGCACTGGCGCTACTTCAGGGCGAATTCCACGACGGCGACACGATTATCGTGGATGCCGCCCTAACGGGAGATTTCTTCTTCCGCAAGGGCTGATCAGCGGGAAGCAGGCGGCGGACGATCAGCAGATTGCGCAGATGACGCACAAGGGGCGGCAGGCGGCAGGCCCCTGGGTACGGGCGGACCTATGTGTCCGCCCGCCTCACGCCCAAAATCACGGAGCAGGCCATGTACGAGCGGATCCATGTGTCTGCCCCTCGACCCCGCATCCCCACGCACCTCGTTTGTCTGGACATCAGCATGCAACTACAATATCCGCGCGTTTACCCTACCGTGAATGGAGTATTGCATGCCGTCTCGTAACACAAATGTTGGCGGAGTTTTCGTTGCTGTGCTCAGCGTGCTGCTAGCTGGATCGCACCTCGTCACGACAAATCTCAAGGCCGCCGACCCGTTATGTACTGTTGCTGATGCTGGAACGCCTTATGTGAACCTAGCGGATGCCCTGGCCGATCCTGCCTGTACCACGATCCACATCGCTGAGGGAACTTTCCCAACCAATGTTACGCTCACTCGCTCAGTCGTAATCGAAGGTGCCGGCCCTGCGCTCACGCGCCTTGACGGCGGCGGGATGGAGCGCTTCAGACGCGTTATTCTCGTCGAGGAACCCGACGTGCAGGTTGAACTACGCAATCTAGCGATCGTCAACGGTGATGCGGGATCGCCGGCCGGCGGAGGGATCTACAATGGCGGCACGATGACTCTGGTCAACGTGCGGATCACAAACAACAACGGCGGCGGGGCGGGCGGCCTGTACAATACCGGCACCCTTACGATTCGTAACAGCACTATCGCCGAAAACACCGGACGCAGCGCGGGTGCAATCCTCAATGATGGCGTACTTACGCTAGAAAACAGCACTCTCACTGCCAACCAGGGCAGTACCAGCGGCATCATCAATACGAACCAGTTGACGGTGCTGAACGCCACGTTCAGCGGCAATCGAGCCAGCGCCGGCTCAGTGATCAACAATTTCAGCGGCACGATGACGATCGCGTTCACGACCATTGTTAGTAACACCACCGACATCATCAGCGAACCGTTCCCGGCTTCGGCCCTGATGAGCAATTCCGGCAATAATACGCTGAATATCAGCGCGACGATCATTGCGGGCAATGGGCCAGGCCCAAATTGCAGCGGGACAATCACATCACAAGGGCATAACCTGACCGACGATGCGACGTGTAGCCTTAACGCAAGTGGAGATCAACCGGACACCGATCCGCTACTCGGAGCCCTGGCCAATAACGGCGGACTAACCCAAACCCATGCCTTACTTCCCCAAAGTCCAGCCATTGATGCGGCGCCACGGCTCGATTGCCCGGCCACGGATCAGCGGGGCGTCACCCGACCGGCTAGTGGTGCTAATGAACCGCCGTGCGACAGCGGTGCTGTCGAGTACACGGCGCCGGGGCAACTGCTCTACCTGCCCTTGATCCAGGCGCAAAGGCCAGATTAGAGCATTAAGCAGCACTATCGAGCCTTGAAGCACTCAATCGGGTAGCGCGCTGTCCAGCCTTCGCGCTGCAACAGCGGCATCGAGCACTGAACTGCCAACGCCGCCGGAGAGTTCCTCACCAATCCGGCACTGCCACGCGGCGTGTTGCTGCCGCTTGTGGCGCGCTGAAGATCCTCCGCATACGGGCGGGCCTATGTCCGTCCTCGCCAAGGCGAATGCAAAGTCGCAAAGATGTGCCGTTGGCGTGCCTTAAACGGCAGAACATGGGCCTGCAATCTGCGTCATCTGCGGACAAACATGCCCGGTCGAGAGATTTTACATCCGCCGCCCGCCGTGCAACTTTTGCCGAGCCGGCGTGGTATAATCTGTGGTCGCGAGCCTACTTGGCGCTCTTGGCAGGTTCAGGCATTCTGCTGAATGCTGCTGTATAAGGAATACCTATCACGTGGTTGCGTTGGACTTGCTTGCGCCGAATACGGTTATTCGCGGCCTTGCCGATACCTACACGATCATTGCGCTGATCGGGCGGGGCGGTATGGGCGCCGTCTATCGTGCGCGGCGCGCCGCCGATAATACAATCTGGGCGCTCAAAGAGATGCGCCCGCAAGGCGAACAGCCCCTGGAAGAGTTGCAGGAGAACCGACGCCTCTTCCTTCAGGAAGCGTCGCTGTTGCAGCAACTCGATCACCCGAACCTGCCGATCGTCTCCGATCTGTTCGAGCACGATGGCCGGCCAACGATGGTGATGGAGTTTGTGCCGGGGCAAACGCTCGAAGCGCGCATCCACGAGGCCAATGCGCCCCTGCTGGAGCAGCAGGTGCTTGGCTATGGTATTCAGCTTTGCCGCGTGCTGAACTACCTGCATCGCTGTGATCCGCCGATTATCTACCGCGACCTTAAACCCTCGAATATTATGCTTACGCCTGAAGGCGTGCTGAAGCTGATCGACTTCGGCGTAGCTCGCACCCACAAAAAGGGTAAGGCAAAGGATACAATCGCGATGGGTTCGGCGGGCTATGCCCCGCCTGAGCAGTACGGCAAAGGCCAGACTGACGCGCGCTCCGATGTCTACGCCCTTGGCGCAACCCTGCTGCATTTGCTCACCAATCTGCCGCCGGTGCCGCTGCAAACACCCCAACCCGGCTCCATCCAACGCATGAACCCCTCGGTCGATGCGCGCACTGAGGCGGTAATTATCAAGGCGATGGATCTCAACCGGGATCGCCGTTTCAGCGGCTGCGACACGTTCGAGCAGGCGCTTCACGGCTGTCTCGACGCGCCGTTCGTCGATGTGGCCGGTCGTGCTGCGCGCCCGGTTGCTGCGCCGCCCCCAACGCCGCCGGCGCCGGCGCCCGCCCAACGCCAGCCGGTTGCTGCCGCGCCGGCCCCGATCCCCGCACCGATTCCGGCGTCCATCCCAATGGCAGCCAGCGAAAACGGCCCGCCTTGCAGCCGCTGCGGTCGGGTGAATAAAGCGCGGGCGCGCTTTTGCGCTGGGTGCGGTTCGCCGCTCGCCGAACCGCCGGTGCCGCGGCTGCTGATCACCTCACCCTATCGGAACTGGGAATTAAAAATCGACAAAACCCCGGTGCGCATCGGGCGGCGCGACCCACGCCAGGCCCATTACCCTGAGCTTGATCTCGCCGAACATGACCGCGGGATTGCCTCGCGCAACCATGCCACGATCCAGCGCGACGGCGATTATTACACCCTCACCGACCAGGGCTCAACCAACGGCACACTGCTCAATGGCACACTCGTTGCTGCGCGAGTGCCGCAACGCCTGCGCCAAGGCGATCGGATCAAGATTGGCGAAGTCGAAATGGAGTTCCGCTGGACCTCATGAGTACACCACGCGTCCTTATTCTGCGCGCCCCCGGCATCAATCGCGACGCCGACGCCGGCCAGGCGTGTGAACTGGCCGGTGGCACACCAACGTACATCCACATCAATCGGCTGGCCGAGGGCAGCGTGCGCCTCGCCGATTATGCAATGCTGGTAATCCCGGGCGGCTTCTCGTACGGCGATCACCTGGGCGCCGGGCGGTTGCTGGCCGTCGATCTTGCCCACCGCCTCGCCGACGAGTTGCGCGCCTTCGTCGCCGATGGTCGCCCGGTGATCGGGATCTGCAACGGCTTTCAGGTGCTCGTGAAAGCCGGTGTGTTGCCAGGTTGGGGCATGCAAGCTGAGCAAGCACCGATCGCCGTAACCCTCACCGACAACGCCTCGGCGCAGTTCGAATGCCGCTGGGTGCATCTCGCCGCCGATCCGAGCAGTCCGTGCATCTTCACGCGCGGCATCGAACGCCCAATTGAAGTGCCGGTCGCCCACGGCGAAGGCCGCATCGCTGTCGGCAGCGCGCATGATCGAACCGCGCTGGAAACCCAACACCTGATCGCCCTGCGCTATGTCGCCGCCAACGACGGCGCGGCCTACCCGGCCAACCCGAATGGCTCGCTGGGCGGGATTGCCGGCATCTGCAACCCGCAGGGCAATGTACTGGGGCTCATGCCGCATCCCGAAAACGCCGTGCGCCCGCATCAGCATCCACGCTGGACGCGCGAACCGCGCCGCAGTGAGGGTGACGGATTGATGATCTTTCGGAATGCCGTGGAATACGCGAGTCAATTGTAAATGTAAAAGGAAAAACGCAAAATAGCCGTACCTCCATTTTGCACTTTTTCCTTTTGCCTTTTTCATTCCTATGATTCTTTACCCATTCGACGACCCGTACCTGTTTAGTATCAACCTGTTCGGACTGCCGCTGACAGTGCGCTGGTACGGCTTCATCATCATGATGGGGGCGCTGATTGCCGCCCTGATCGCCGCTCACCGTGCGCGCCGCCGCGGCATCGACCCCGATCACGTCTGGAACCAGTTGATGTTCGGCTTGCTGCTCGGCATCGCTGGAGCGCGCATTTATTATGTCATCTTCGAGTGGGAGCGCTTCGCCGCTAATCCGTGGAGTGCGTTGAATCTCACCAACGGCGGGCTGGCGATTCATGGTGGAATCATCGGCGCGCTGATTGCAACGATCGGCTATAGCCGCTACGCGAAGTTGCCGCTCTTCAAATGGCTCGATATTTGTGCGCCGCCGTTTTTACTCGGCCAGGCGATCGGGCGCTGGGGGAACTTCTTCAACCAGGAGGCCTACGGCGTTCCCACACCGTTGAACTTCGGCCTGCGGATCGACCCCGAATTTCGGGTTGAGCCGTACAACAACCCCCAACTCTACCCGATCGATACGCTGTTTCACCCTACGTTCCTCTACGAATCACTCTGGAACCTGAGCGGCTTCGGCCTGCTGATGTGGCTCGACCACCGCTTTGGCGTCGATGCGCCCGAGGAACGCCGCAAACTGCGCCCCGGTGATTTGCTGTTTCTCTATGGGATCATCTACTCCAGCGGGCGCTTCTGGATCGAGGGACTACGGATCGATAGCCTCTGCCTCGACGGCGTCGGCGGCACGTGTGATGGCTCGCTGCGGGTCGCGCAACTGATCAGCGGCGCGATCATTGTGATCTGCGTCATCGCCTTGGTGATCAACCACCGGCGTAGCCCGGCAACGCCCGAGCCGCAACTTGTGGAGCCGACTGGCTAATTAAAACCACAACATCAAGTTGGCGCCACTGCGGCTCAATGTGGTTAGGCCTAGGGCCGTTAATACACCGGTCTGGATCGCCGAGCGCCGGGCCGAATTGCACGCTTGGGCGCAGCAGACGCTGCTGGTTGGCCGCTTCGGGCAGCCCGAGGATCTTGCGCAGAGCAGCCTCTTTATGATGACGAATCCTTACACCACGGGACCAAACCTGGTCATCGACGGCGGACTTTTGCTGTTATAAGCCCATCTTCGGCGGTTGCAAAAAGCTGTTTTGCGGAAGAGCCACAAACCCCTTCGCAACTCCGGTCGCCTGACCTGAATCTTCTACGCTTCGACCGACACGACCTGCGCCTCGCCCCACCCGCGCCAGAGCACACAGGTGAGCAATGTGCCGGTGAGGATGAAGATTCCAACCATTATGAGTGCCAGCATGCGTGGCCCGACGCCCATATCGCTGGCGACGCCGGTGAAGTAACTGGAGAGCGCGGTGGCGAGGGTCAGTCCGGCGTATTCGAGCGCGAAGATCCGCCCACGCAGCCGATCCGGCACCTGCACTTGCAGGAGTGACGTGCCAAAAACCCATTGGATGCTGCCGCCCATATGCGCGGCAAAGACGGCGAGCATGGCTACGGCAAGCGTCGGCGCGCCACTGAACACAATGTAACCGGCTGCGGTGATGAAGAATGCCGGGCCGATCATACGCCGCAAGAACTGCGGGCCATCGCCGCCAATGCGCAGGGCCAGGAACGGCCCGACACCGGTGCCGAGGCCGCGCGCCGCGTAGAGCAACCCGATACTGATCGCCCCATCGCGCCCGAGCGGAAACAGATCACGCCCGAAGAGCGTAAGTAGCAACAGCACACCGCCGCCGACGCTCCACAACGCCTTGGAGAAGGTAAGCCAGGCCAATTCAGGGCGAGCGAAGATGTAGCGTAGGCCTTCGACAAGTTCGTGCAGCGTCCGCCCGACGACGGACGACAGACGACCCTTCGACAAGCTCAGGGTGCGACGGACGACGGACGCTGGGCTGTGGTCTATGTTCGGTCGTCGGGCGTCGGTCGTCGGGCGTCGGGCGTCTATGTTCGGTGGTCGGTGGTCGGTCGTCGGTCGTCGGTGGTCGGTCGTCGGGCGTCGGGCGTCGGGCGTCGGGCGTCGGGCGTCTCCACCCCGAATCGTCGCGATCAGCACCCCTGAAATCAGATACGTCAGCGCATTAACGATAAACGCAACCTGCACGCCCAGCGTGCCGGCCACCAATCCGCCGATCGCTGCGCCAACCGCCAGCATCACCGACCAGGTGACACTACTGATTGCATTCGCCGCTACCAATTCTTCACGCCGACACAGGCTGGGAATGATTGCCGAACGCGCCGGCTCAAAAAAGGCCGCCAGCGCAACTTTGAGCGCCACAGCGGTGTAAATCAGCCAGATCAGATCCGGCCCATCAACCAGCAGCAGCAACAATACAATCAGCGCCCGCCCAATATCAGCGCTAATCATCACCAGTTTGCGCGGCAGCCGATCGACAACGACGCCGGCAAACGGCCCGATCAGCGCACCGGGCAAAAACTCGGCTACCAACAGCAACCCAACCGCCTGCCCCGAACCGGTGAGGTTGAACAGCATTGTGTACAGCGCAATGCTCACCAGCCAATCGCCAAGCTGGCTCACGATCTGGCCATACCAGAGGCGGCGAAAATTGCGATTACCGCGCAGAACAGCGAGATACCCGACCGAAGGTGTCGATGTCATAGAGCCTATTCAGGTGATCTTGGATCGCGTGCAGACGCTCAAGCGGCGCACATGTCCGCTGCGGCAACAGGTCGCTCAAACGGCACTGCCATCTGGCGTGTTGCACTGCTACTTTCTACGTACCCGAAAGTACGCGCTAGAAATTCCTGCTTCATCCCAGCGTGCCATCCGAGGA